>CAYPIB010000132.1:0-5531 GCA_964410675.1 uncultured Roseburia sp. | reverse complement strand
CCCCATTTGAAGTCCCCAATCACCTAAATGAATATCACCAATTACCTCATGTCCGACATACCTTGCAATCCGCTTAATACTTTCCCCGATAATTGCCGAACGCAAGTGCCCAACATGAAGCGGCTTGGCAACATTCGGTCCGCCATAATCAATTACGATTTTCTTGGAACGCTCCGGTTTTTCGATACCAAAGTTATCACTTACTAACATCTTATTTAAATATTCACTCACAAAGCTTGTCTTTACTTTACAATTTAAAAAACCAGGGGCAACTGCGCTGACCTCTTCAAAAATCTGACTCTCTGCCAGCTTTGCAGCGACATCATTTGCAATCATAATAGGAGCCTTTTTATACTGCTTTGCTCCTGCCATTGCTCCATTACACTGATATTCACAAAGATCCGGCCGATTTGAAAGAGTTACCTTGCCTAAAGCTGCATCGTATCCCGCAGCGCTAAAAGCATTCATCATCTCTTCTGAAATCAAATCTAAAATTTTTTTCATAACATAATCCTCCTACTTGATTGCATCATTTGACAGATTTATTTGCTCCTCTTTCTACCTTTGAAAAAATACAGCCGCAATAATCCTGCCGATATAAATCATATTGCCTGGAAAGTTGAATCGAAGTTTGATACCCATTCTTTTTCTTAAAATCTGAAACTAAATAAGCAACACCATATTCTTCTTGTAATCTTAGCCCAATCGCATTTAATTGCTGTGCATTCTTTAAGGGACTTATTGACAGAGTCGTTGTAAAATAATGAAAGCCCTGCTCCTTTGCTTGTAAAGCTGCTTCTCTTAGTCGCAGTTCATAGCATAAAAAGCATCTCTCGCCACCCTCCCTGTCCTTCTCATGTCCTTTAGAAATTTCCCAAAAAGGAATTGGATTATATGCGCCTTCCTGTACTAAAATATCATAACAGTCTTCATCCTTTTCATTGTTTAAACGCAAAATCAAACGTTTCTGTTCCAAAACCCTTTTTTTGTATTCTAAATCATCGGTAATATTGGGATTATAATAAAAGACTGTAATCCGAAAATACTTCCTTAGATAAATAAGTACATAGCTGCTGCAGGGTGCGCAGCAGCTATGCAAAAACAATGTCTTACCATGTTCACTATTCTGCTTTAAGATTTTCTCCATCATCATCTGATAATTCAATGTAATCACCAAAATATTTTTGTATAAATTCCCCTGTTGAAATAGGTTTAGAATAATAATATCCCTGTACGTAATTACAACCGAGTCTCTTTAATAAGTCAATTTGTTCCTTTGTTTCTACGCCTTCACAAACAACATTAATGCCCAGCCCTGTGGCCATTTCGATAATCTTCTGTAAAATCCACACGCTTGTTTTAGATGTAATCGATTCACTTAAAAATTCTCTGTCAATCTTAAGCACATCAAAGGGTGCATCCTTGAGCAGATTTAAGCTGGAATAACCTGTGCCAAAATCATCCATAGAAAGTAGTACTTTCTGATCTTTTAACTCCGTAATAATAGAAATCATCTTTTCAGGTTCTCCAAAAAACACTGACTCCGTCACTTCAAGCTCTACCATATGTTCTGGTATTTTATACTTATTTATGACATGCGCCACACTCCTCACATAATCCGGATTATCCATGAGCCGCCTTGATTGATTGACTGAAATCGGAAATACCGGCAAACCTGCATGAGCAAGCTTATGAAGCATCATGCATACCTTATCAAGCATATAAAAATCCAACTTCTCAATAAATCCGTTCTTCTCAAAAATAGGGATAAAATCATTTGGATATACCATTGTTCCATCGGCCTTAATCCAGCGTACCAACGCCTCAGCACCATATATTTTATCTTTGGCGATATCCCATTTAGGCTGCAAGAACACTTTAAATTCACCATCTATTAAAGCCTTTTCCATATCAACTTCTATTTTGTCCAGCTCCCTCATATTTTTAATAATATGATCACTGTAAATAGAAAATAATTCTTTTTCATCTCCAACTAAAGCTTTCCTTGCTACATTTGCACGGTCAATTAAGTGATTGACATCTCTGTCATCCTGCCGCACTTTATATACTCCGCACTTAAGCTTAATCGGAAATTTAATACCCATTTCCATTGCCTGAACGTTGACTCTATCGGTCAGTTCGAATATCTGCTTTTTAAAATCCTTGTCATTTTCAATCAGAACTACATATTGATCCGCATTCATCCGCACGCACATCTCTTTGCCCGTAAACATCTGTGCACTCTCAGTAGAAACAATTTGTAGAATCTTATCTGCTCGTAAGTGCCCATAGGCTTCATTTATATAACGGAAATTGGCAATATCAAAGCGAATTACCGTAAACAGCTTCTTCTTTGATTCTCCAATCAACTCGGTTGCACGTTCAGTAAAATAATTTAGATTGTTGCCATTCGTAATCGGATCTACATAAGCAAGCTTCATAATATATTCAAGATTACTACGCTGGAAGCACCATACAAAAAAAATAACACTAAGCAGTACTCCTATTATGCCGGCACACGTTAAAACTGCACGCCGCAGGACTGGATATACTGTCTGATTCAGCACGTGCTGACCATAACAGTGAACCAAATACAGCTCATCTATCCCTTCTACTTTATGAAAAGAAATATACATATTTTCTTTACTTGTTTTAAACATTTCCTTGACGGAATATTCATTTGTAAGCTGTGTCTTAATTGACACTAATTTTTTTTGATTCTTATCCGTGTCTTTTACTTGATTTTCAATCCATGTAAAAATATTTTCGTCTGCTTCCTTCTGATTGAGGGTTAATTTGCTTGAAATAATTGTTCCATCCTGCTTTACAACAAATGTGCTGCCAATTTCATTTAAATGTTTAAAAGCATAGTTGTTTAATGTACCTTCTATCGATTTTACTGCAACTACAGTACCTGCTCTTTCTTCATGAATAATTATGGGAAGCATATAAAACAAGCTTCCCTTTTGATTTTCTAATAATTTAATACTATTATCTGCAATCCTTATCGTTTCGCTTGCTATATTAAAAAAGTGCTTATTATCTGCTTCCTGCTCTTTGTAATCATGATAATAAATTATACCATCACGATTAACATAAACAATCCGAGAAAATCCATTCAAGTTTTTATAATTATTTAAAACCTTGTTAATTGCCTTGTTCTGGCTTTCACCTTTTGAACTTGAACGTTTGATTACACTCGAAATATCTGAAACAACCGGCTTCAGTTCAAGCTTATACATTTCCGTCTGTTCTTCAACGATTTGTGCCGTAACGTTAAAATGTTCATTAATGTTTTGATTAATTTCCGCTTCAAAATTTCGCCGCATATCTATAACATGAAAAAAGCAAATCACACCACAAATGGCCAATGCAACAATTCCAAATATGAGGACTTTCTTTAGCTGCTCATGCTGCTTGTTAATTCTTCTGTCGCGCATAGAACCATTCTCCTTTTCCTAATTCACGTCAAATGGCTGCAATGTCAATTAAGGTTAAATTCTGTACATCAGTAATTTCCAAACTAGTCAATAACGCATTGGCGGTATCTAGGCTTGTCAGACAGTTAACACCTGTTTCGATTGCTGTTCTTCTAATTAAAAATCCATCTCTCGATTTATCTCTTCCCTGCGTTGGAGTATCAATGACTAAATCTATTTTGTGTCCCAGAATTAAATCCATGACGGTAGGAGATTCCTGCTGAATCTTGTTAACCTTTCTAGCATTTACTCCTGCGTCTCTTAATGCATTCGCCGTAGATCGGGTTGCATAAATTTTATATCCTAACTTCTCAAATCTACGTCCTATTTCAATTGCTTCTCCCTTATCCGCATCTTTTACTGTTATAATCATCTGCTTATGTTTTGGAAGATTTATGCCCGCCCCGATAAAGGCCTTATACAATGCTTCATTAAAGGTTTTTGCAATCCCCAGGCACTCGCCGGTTGATTTCATTTCCGGACCTAAACTGATTTCTGCACCACGGATTTTCTCAAATGAAAATACCGGCATTTTAATTGCCACGTAATCTGACTCCGGCTGAAGTCCCGGTGTATAACCCAGACCCTTAATAGTATTTCCAATAATTACTTTACTTGCAAGCGGTACAATTGGAATGCCGGTAACCTTACTGATATAAGGTACTGTACGTGACGAACGCGGATTTACTTCTATTACATATACATCCTCGTTGCAAACGATAAATTGAATATTGATGAGGCCGATTACATGAAGTGCTTTTGCCAAACGTCTTGTGTATTCCGCAATGGTATCCTTCACCCCTTGGCTTACAGTCTGTGCCGGATACACCGAAATACTGTCACCCGAATGCACTCCTGCCCTTTCGATATGCTCCATAATACCCGGAATCAAAATATTTTCACCATCGCAAACTGCATCTACTTCAAGTTCTTTTCCAACTAGGTATTTATCTACTAAAATCGGATGATCTTGTGCAAATCGATTAATAATTTCCATAAATTCTTCAATATCTTCATCGGAAATTGCAATCTGCATACCCTGCCCGCCAAGAACATAGGAAGGTCTTACGAGAACAGGATATCCCAGCTTATTGGCAACCTTTTTAGCCTCCTGTGCTGTAAATACAGTACCGCCTGAAGGTCTTGGAATCTCACACTCTTCTAAAATCTTATCAAATAATTCTCTATCTTCTGCAGCATCAACATTTTCTGCACTCGTTCCTAAAATAGGAACGCCCATTTTCATCAGGCTCTCGGTTAACTTGATTGCCGTCTGACCGCCAAACTGTACAACTGCACCATCCGGCTTTTCAATGTTGACAATACTCTCTACATCCTCCGGGGTAAGCGGTTCAAAATACAGCTTATCGGCAATATCAAAGTCTGTACTTACCGTCTCCGGATTGTTATTAATAATAATAGTTTCATACCCTTCCTTTGAGAAGGCCCATGTAGCATGCACAGAACAATAATCAAACTCAATTCCCTGGCCAATGCGGATTGGACCTGAGCCTAAAACCAGCACCTTCTTTGGCGGGTTTGTCTCAACAGCCTCATTTTCACCATTATATACGGAGTAGTAATAAGGTGTCGTCGCCTCAAACTCTGCTGCACAAGTATCTACCATTTTATAAACCGCTATAATATTATTATCATAACGCATCTTTTTCACTTCATCTGCTGTACATCCACTAAGCCCAGCAATGACATTATCCGGAAATTCAATGTGCTTTGCTTTTTTTAGTAATTCAACGGTAAGAGGCCCTTTCTTTAAAGCCTCCTCCATTTCAACAATCATAGCAAGCTTATCAATAAACCACTCATCCACCATTGTAATTTCATGAATCGTTTGATAGTCTATACCCTTTCTGATTGCTTCCGCTATTACATAAATACGTTGGTCATCAACTATTTTAAGCCTGTCTTTTAAATCTTCAATTGTCATATCGGAAAAATTATAGCTTAATAAACTGTCAACATTCTGCTCCAAGGAACGGATTGCTTTCATAAGAGCACCTTCAAAGCTGTCACAAATGCTCATAACCTCGCCGG
>CAYPIB010000131.1:0-5698 GCA_964410675.1 uncultured Roseburia sp. | reverse complement strand
TACGTTCAGGCATGCAATTCATAAGCCTGCGGCTTATTTCATTATAGGGCGTCCGCCCTATGGAAAGAAACAAAGAATATTCCCTTAGTGAGCAAGCTCCCACGGGTATATTCTTTGTTTCTTTCCGCATGGCTGAACTGGGAAATAAAAATTTAACACCTTTTTCAAAAATGAGGGATGATAGTTTGTTTTAAAAATAAATATAATAATTTTAGAAACAACAATCTATGGCGCGTATAATGGGGTATCCATTGCGTAGGAAAAAGGAGGATCTATTTATGAAGTTTAAGAAATTATCGGCTCTTTTATTAGCTTGTGTTATGGCAGCTTCTTTCGTAGGATGTGGCAGTGATAGTGGTGGTTCGGACGAAGCTGTAATTAAAACGGAAGACGAAAGTCAAGGTACAACAAACAATGAAGCTGAAAGCGGTGAAGTTGAAAGTGGTGATGGTGAATTAAGCGGGAAGTTAGTAGTTTGGACATTATCAGATGACTTAAAAACCTTTGGTGAAAAATTTGTAGAGGTAAATCCCGGAGTGGAATTGGAAACTGTCGTTATCGCTCCAGAAGAATATCCTACTAAGGTTCAGTCTGCATTACTTGGCGGGGCAAAGGAGCCGGATATTATTGTTGGGGAGCCTCAAATGTTAGGAAATATGTATGAGGCTGACTTTTTTGAAGATTTAAATCAAGCACCATACAATGCTCAGGATTATGCAGATAAAATTGTTGATTATGTGTGGAAGGTTGGACAAGATGAGCAGGGCATACAAAGAGCCATCAGCTATCAGATTACACCGGCTGGATTTTTTTATCGCAGGGACATAGCAAAAACTGTTTTTGGAACGGATGAACCAGAAGAAATCGGTAAAAAATTTGCTGATTATGATACCATTCTTGAAACAGGTAAAACATTGAAGGATGCGGGTTATCGTATTTTTGCATCTGATGCAGAGGTAAGTTACTTCTCGGGTGATAGTGCCTGGGTTATCGATGGCAAGTTGAACGTGGACCAAGGCAGACATGAATACATGGATCTTTGTGTAGATTTATTTCAAAATGACTTAACTGCATTTGCAAGTCAGTGGGCAGCTCCTTGGTATCAGGCAATGAGTGGTCCTGTTCCTATTTTGACGGCAGATACACAATGGGGTACTGATGAAATGAATATTTGGGATGAAGAATCCTTTAATGAAGCTACAAAAGGTGCAGAAACAACAGAAGTATTTGCATTTGGACTTCCTGCTTGGGGAACCTTAACGATGAGAGATCATGTGGAAGATACTTCGGGTCTGTGGGGCGTATGTGCCGGTCCTTCTTATGGCTTTGGCGGCGGGACCTTTATTGGTATCAGCTCAAACTCTGAAAGAAAAGATGTTGCTTGGGAATTTGTTAAATTCTGTACCTTAAATGAAGAAATTTCTGATTGGTGGATTGAAGTATCGGAGGGAGATACTGTTTCCTTGCTTTCAGCCTTAGACAAACATGCTGATGACGAAAATGAAGTATACGGCGGAGAAAAATTATATGCTTTCTGGTTAGAGCAAGCCAAGGGAATTGATTATTCAAAAGTAACAAAATATGATAAGGCAATTGACGAAGCATGGGGTTCTGCTATTGCTTCCATTAAAAACGGCGAGATGAGTAAAGAAGATGCCGTGAATGAATTTTATGATGTAGTGGCAACAACTTATCCTGAATTAACAATCGAGAAATAATAACGAAACACACCAATGGGGGTAAAACAAATGACCAAAGCATTACATAAAACTAAAAATGGTAAGAGAAAGAATATCAATAATATTGCTTATTTATTTGTTTTACCATTTGTTGTTGTGTTCTTAATCTTTAGTTTATATCCTGTTTTACGAACGCTGTATTTAAGCTTTACAGATTACAAAGGATATGGGGAACCAAATATTATAGGATTTACAAATTATATTAGAGTATTTAATGATAAGTATTTTTGGCAGTCTTTAATAAATACAGGTCGCATTTGGATTGTAAATATTATACTGCAGCTGGGAGTCGCATTTTTATTAACGATAGTATTTAGTGATATGAAATATAAAGTGCGTGGTTTAAGCATTTATCGAGCACTGTTCTACCTCCCTAATTTAATTGCAGCAACAAGTGTTTCCTTCTTATTTAAGACCTTGTTAGATTGGCGTTTTGGTACTTTAAATCAGATTTTAATGAATATTGGGCTGATTAATAATCCCATTGATTGGCTGGGACAGCCACAAATCGCACCGTATGCAGTATCAGTGATTAATGCATGGATGTGGTTTGGCAATTCATTTATTATGCTGATGGCCGGAGTGCAAGGAATCTCAAGAGATTATTATGAGGCAGCTGCAATAGACGGGGCTGGCCGCTGGACTGTTTTTGGCAAAATCACCATTCCGCTCTTAAAGCCTATTATGATATACGTCGTTATCACCTCGTTAATCGGTGGCTTGCAGATGTTTGATATGCCTCATTTAATCTCTATGGGCAATGCAAATATCCATGATGGCGTTCTTCAAACTACAGTTATGTACATGTACAAATTTGGTTTTGGAACATACCAGGTAGGGTATGCCGGAGCAATCGCATATACATTATTTGCTATTATTTTAGCAGTATCCTTAGTACAGCTTAAGATTATGAAAGGAAAAGGGGATTAATATGAAAACTGCAACTAATATTAAAAAAAATATATTAAATTTTGCACTTGCACTTTTAGCAGTAATCTGTCTCCTGCCCTTTCTTTTGATGATCATCAACGCGACCAGAAGCGGGAGAGAAATTATGACTTCCTTTACCTTGATTCCCGGTACAAGTCTTGCCAAAAACTGGGAGGTGGTAACGGAATACTTTAATCTTTTCTTAGGATTTTGGAATAGTATTAAAGTAGCGGTACCGGCAACGATTTTAACCGCCTATTTTTCTGCACTAACGGCATATGCACTGGCAGTATATAAATTTCGAGGCAACAAAACATTATTTATGACTATCATTATTTTTATGATGATACCCGGACAGCTTGGATTATTAGGATTTTACAATCTGGTCAGTACACTTAAATTGGTCGATACCTATATTCCCTTAATTATTCCGGCTATTGCGGCACCGGGGACGGTATTCTTTCTAAGACAGTATATTGTCAGCATATTATCACCAAGCTTATTGGAAGCGGCTAGAATTGACGGGGCCAGTGAAATACGTATTTTCCATAAGATTGTATTTCCCATTATAGTACCTGGTATTGCAACTATGGCAATCGGTGCATTTATCGGAAATTGGAACAGCTATTTAGTTCCTCTTGTATTGTTAAACACACCTCGGAAATTTACCTTGCCGGTTATGATTGCATCCCTGAACTCAGCGCAGGACATTGCCAGCAACCAGGGTGCTATTTATCTGGCAGTGGCTATCTCGGTAGTTCCGATATTGATAGTATTTAGTTTTTGCTCCAAGTATATTATTAGCAGCATTTCCGCTGGTGGAGTAAAAGAATAAAAATGGAAAATAGACCTTCTTGCTTTCTAAAAGTTCGTTTGTTATAGTGAACTTAAGAAAAAGCAAGAGGGTTTTCCCCGTTGTAATCATGGTATAATAAGAGAATCAAGAGGAAAGGAATTGTAAACATAGATGAGAAGAAAAAAGGTCATAGTGTTAATCCTAGGTTTCCTTTTGATAGTTACTTTTGCAGGCTGTCAAGGAGAAACAACTCTTTCAAATACAGAAGAATCTTTATCCGATCATGTCTCTTTGGAAGATGAAAATAACGAAATTATTCCCGGGTGGAAGCTTCACGCCGATGATAAGGTTACCTTAGATTGGTATATTAATTATTCATGGTTTTCTACACCGTGGGGAGAAAATTTAGTGTCAAAAACCATTACGAAGGAGACTGGGATTGATATTAATTTTATTACCCCAATGGGAAGTGAAAAGGAGAAACTCAATGCCTTGATTTCATCTGATACCCTTCCGGATATTATCACAATAGGATGGTGGGAGAATCAAGTGGATGAAATGATTCAAAAGGATATGGTGTGGGCATTAAATGAACTGGCTGATGATTATGATTACTATTTTTGGAAAGTGGCAGAGCCTGCTGTTTTAAAGTGGAATACCCAAAATGATGGAAATGTATACTACTACCAGAATTCCTTCTATCTACCGGAAGATTATGAAAAAAGAGATATTGGTTCCAATCAAACTTTTTTAGTTAGAAAGGATATTTATGAGGCCATCGGAAGCCCTGACATGACAACGAAGGAAGGGTTTAAAGAGGCGGTACGCAAAGCAGTGAAATTATACCCAGAGGTAAATGGTGAACCACTCATTCCAATTGGTGCTCATACTTTTAATGAAACAGGCTGTGTTTCCTTTGATCAATATTTACAGAATTTTTTGGCAGTTCCGTATGAGAAAGATGGAGCGCTTTATGACCGTAATACAGACGAAGAATATATAGAATGGTTAAAAGTATTTCGTGAATTAGGAGAAGAAGGGTATCTTGCCCGTGATATTTTCATTGACCAACGGACACAAATGGAAGAAAAAATAGCGAATGGCAGATACTTTTGTATGCTGTATCAAAGAACAGACTTGGAAGCACAGCAAAAGGAGCTGTATGCCAATCATCCGGAACAGATTTATATGGCAATAGATGGACCTAAAAATTCCAACGGCGATGACCATGTTTTGCCGGGGGCAGGAATTAATGGATGGACTGTTAATTTAATTTCTAAAAATTGCAGCAGGCCGGATCGTGCGATTGAACTGTTTTCTTATTTAATGAGTGAGCACGGGCAAAAAATGACATTTTTAGGAGTAGAGGGTATTACATATAATTTGATAGATGGAAAACCGGTACTGAAGGAAGAGGTTCAAAAGCTGTTGAATACGAATCGCATTGAATATGATCGATTGTATGGTGCGGATAATGCATATTGGATGCTGCAAAATAACGTGATGCAGTTAGAGTGGAGAAAGAAACCGCTTGAACCAATAGGGCAGCTTGAGGAGTGGACCTATCCGTATACTAGTTATTTTAATTATGAGATTAACTATGAAACAGATTCTGATGCAGGCAATATAGATATTAATATTAAAAAGTTATGGAGTGAAATTCTTCCTCAACTATTGCTTGCCAAAGATGAACAAGAGTTTGATAATCTAATGGCTGAATATGTAGAGCACAGGGAACAGATGGGCTATGATATTTGCGTAGAAGAGAGTATAAAACGTATGAAAGAAAACAAGAGAAAACTTGGAATAGAATAGAGGAGAAGCATGCACAGTAAATGGAAAAAGAAAGTCAGCCAATTAGCATGGGGATTAAAATTAAATGTAAAATTTACAATTATTATAGTAACATTTGTGCTTGTTCCTATTGTGGTTTTTTCGATGATTTTTTTCTATAATATAGAATTAAATGCTATTAATGAAAGTAAAAAGGGAATGGAATATTCTCTCCGTAAAAGCTATGATGATATTTTAAACAATTTAGATTCTATTAATATGTCGACTCAATTCTTTTTAAGTGATAAAGAGCTTAGGGAGTATTTGGTTAAAATTAAAAAAAATGAAGAAATAACATATGAAGAAATGATGGGTTTTTATAAAGTAAACATTGCTTCCATGGAACGTATGGTGAATAACAATCCTTATTTATATCAAATAAGAGTTTATGTAGACAGTA
>CAYPIB010000130.1:0-5708 GCA_964410675.1 uncultured Roseburia sp. | reverse complement strand
ACCAGTATGACAGTGCAGATGAAAATGCCCCGGCAAATGACTTAATGGTACCATTTAAAAACCTGATGAATGATGCCTATTGCAGAGATATTTCGATTAAAATAAGAAGTCATCTTGAAACCAAGCGTAAAAGGGGAGAATTTGTTGGCGCTTTTACGGTCTATGGATATCAAAAAGGTGAAAATAAAAACAAATTAGTAGTTGATCATTATGCCGGAAAGATTGTGAAAGAAATATTTCGTATGAAAATGAATGGAATGAGCCAGCAGACAATCGCAGATGAATTAAACGGTTTGGGCATCCTTTCCCCGGCAGAGTATAAGAAAGAACAGGGGAGCGGCTATCAAGCATATTTTCAAAGGAGAGTAATGGCACTATGGTCGGCGGTGGCGGTAAGCCGAATATTAAAAAATGAAGTATATACAGGAACGATCGTTCAGGGAAAAGAGAGCACTCCCAATTATAAGATTAACATTCGTGAGAAAAAACCATCGGATCAGTGGTGCAGGGTAGAAAATACGCACGAGGCTATTATCAGAAAAACTGATTTTGATGTTGTGCAGGCTATTATGAAAAAAGATACGAGAGTTATGGAGGGAAAGAAGGGAGTATCTATTTTTTCGGGATATTTGCTATGTGCAGACTGTGGAAACAGTATGGTGCGGTATAAAGTTCCCAGCCAGGCGATGTCTTATGTGTACTATAGATGCTCCGGAAATAAAGTGGATAAAAATTATTGCAGCAATCATAGAATCAGTGAAAAAACGTTATATGAAACGGTGGAGAGAATTCTGCACTTGCATATACAATATTTACTTGATTCAAAGGAGCAGCTTGTACATGTAAAGGCGGCACCGTTTTTTACTAAAAAGTCAGCAATTTTAGAGTTACAAATTGTAAAAAAGCAGGAAGAGGTTACAAAGTACCAAGGGCTAAAATTTGAATGCTATGAGGACTATAAAAGCGGGGTTCTATCACAAGAAGAATACCAGCTTTTTTATAATGAGATGAGAAACAGGGTAAAAGATGCCCAAAGCGCAATCATAGAGTTAAAAAGGAAAAAGGAAATTTTTCTTTCAGCCCAAGCTGCAAAACAAAAATGGGTGGAAGAATTTTTACGTTTTCATGGTGCCGGGGAAGAGTTAACTCGTTTGCTAATAGTACTATTTATAGATTGCATTTATATTTACGAGAATCACCGTATAGAAGTGCTATTCTCTTATCAAGATAATATAATGAAGATGACAAAGCTGGCAGAGAATAGAAAAATTGTATATGAGGGGGGTGTATAAATGGCGCGCAGGACGAGAAATATACCAACTCCAAGAAATGAGAAAGTTGCTGAAGCACAAATGAAACCGGTCTTAACGATAAAAAAAAGATATCAAGCGGCTTTATATATTCGACTATCAAAAGAAGATGGCGGTAAAATAAAAGGAAACACTTTGGATAACCAAAAGGAATTGCTGTTAGATTATATTTCTAAGAAATCAGAAATTTCATTGTATGATATTTATATTGACAATGGCTATAGTGGTACAAATTTTGAAAGACCAATGTTTCAAAAAATGATGGAGGATATAAAAGCGGGTAAGGTAAACTGCATTATCGTGAAAGATCTATCCCGGTTTGGACGAAGCTATTTAGAAATTGGAACTTATATTGAAAAGATTTTTCCGGTTTTACATATTAGGTTTATCGCAGTGACGGATCATTTTGATACATGTTGTGTGAAAGGAATTGATGATGACTTCATGATTCCATTAAAAAATATTATCAACGAGATTTATGCCAAAGATATATCACGGAAAATTTGCTCTGCGCTGGAACTAAAGAAAAAGGCGGGATATTATAGTGGTGGTTTGGCACCTTACGGCTACAAAAAGTCCAAAATTAATAAAAAACTGGAAGTAGACGAGGAAACCGCAGAGGTAGTGCGTTATATTTTCCGGTTACGGGCAGAGGGCAATAGTTATTGCGGTATCGGAAAAATTCTCAATGCAAAAGGTATTAAATCACCGAGCGCCTATCGTTATGAAAAAGGAATGATAAAGGACAGTAAGAAAAAGAATGTCTTATGGAAGAAATATGTAATTGAGGGTATGGTGCGTGATGAAGTATATCTTGGAAATATGGTAAGAGGAAAAACGAAATCAGCTCTATATAAGGGAGAACGGCGGTATCATGTGCCAAGAGATAAATGGATTGTCATTAAAGATACACATGAACCAATTATATCCCAGGATTTGTATGACTGTGTGCAGACTGTGAATATGCGTAGAAATTGTTTCATTTCAAATGTGGAAACGGCAGAACAAGAAGCGGCGAAAAAAGAGGTGCATGATGAAAAGGTATAGGATTGCTATTTATCTTAGATTGTCCGTAGAAGATATGGATGTGTGCAGTACGGCAGCAAAGCAGGAAAGCTATAGTATAAGCAATCAACGTTCCTATATTAAAAACTATCTTGATAAAAAGCCGGAGTTTCAAAATGCAATTGTTAGAGAATTTGTGGATGATGGATATTCAGGAACCAATTTTGAGCGGCCGGCGGTGAAGAAAATGCTCTCCCTGTGCCGGCAGAACGAATTTGATTGTATTGTAGTAAAGGATCTGTCACGATTTGGGCGAAATTATTTAGAGGTCGGAGACTATCTGGAACAGATATTTCCCTTTCTTGGTATTCGTTTTATTGGGATAAATGATGGGTTTGACAGTAAGAATTTTAGTGGTAAAACAGGAGGTATGGATGTTGCCTTTAAGAACTTTATTTACGAAATGTATAGCAGAGATTTATCCGAGAAGATTAAAAGCGGAGTTCAAACATGTATGAAACGGGGGGAGTACTTTGCAGGTTATATTGTGTATGGTTACAAAAAGAAAGATGATGGTAAAAATATCATTGTAGATGAGCCGGCAGCAAGAGTCATCCGGCGGATTTTTAAAGAGATGTCAGAGGGGAAGGGGGCTAAGCAGATTGCCATAGAATTAAATGCAGAGGGTATACCTACCCGGCTTGCATATAAGCAGGCGAAGGGAGAACATAGTAACCGTCATAATAAGTCTAATATATGGGATCGTTATAAAATACTTTCTATAGTTCGTAATGAAGTTTATCAGGGCGATTTAGTTTATGCGAAATACAGGATTGTAAAAAAGAATCATCATGAACCGATTGTGAGCAGGGAACTTTTTAGGCTGGCAAATGAAAATACAAGAGAAGTGAGGCAGACAGAGTATGACCGCACAGGTGTGAAAAAAGGAGTTGTTTTCTGCGGATGCTGCGGGAAGCGTATGGAACTTCGTAAAACAAAGAATGCCTTTTATTTGTGCAAAAGACGGAACTTGTTAGAGAATGTGGAGTGTAATTTGCTAAGGATTGAAAGAAAAGTTATTGAGGAGCTTGTATGGGGCGTGTGGCAGGAATATTGCAGGCTGTTTGAGGCCGGGGAAGTGAGAGAAGCAATAGGGAACAAGATGATTAAGATGCAAAGCAGGCAACGGCTGCTTCATGCACAGATAGAGCAGATACCAGCTAGAAAAGTAAAGCTATATGAAGGGTTTAAGGAAAAGAGCATAAATGAAAATAAATTTTTAAAAGAAAAGGAAACATTGGCTAACAAGGAAAAAGCAGTCCGGCAGGCTATGGAAAAAACGTCTGAGCAATTAGAAAAATATAAACAAATTTTAAAGAATTGTAAAAGTATTACAAGTCTGGTGGAGAAGGAAGTGTTTATGCAGGTGGTGGTGGACAAAATAATTGTTTATAATGAAAAGCGGATAGAGGTGGTATGGCTGTATCGGGATAAACTAAAAGAAATTCTTTTAGTCCTTACTTGACATCAGCAGATGATGGTCCATCATCTGAATATACAATGGGACTTTTAGAAGGGTTGAAAGAGAGAAATGTAAAGGCCACCTTTTTTGTGCTTGGAAAGAGTGTGGAGGAAAATGCCGATATTCTGAATAAAATGAAAGAGGATGGCCATTTAATTGGTAATCATACATTTAATCATGTCAGATTGACTGAAGTGGGGCACAAGGAATTTGTGGAGGAGATTATTGCTACGAACGAGACGATTTATAAAGTAACAGGAGAATATCCTAATTTTATCAGGCCGCCGTTTGGTGCATGGAGTAAGGAGCTGGAGGAAGAACTCAATATGATTCCGGTCTTATGGACGATAGATCCGCTTGATTGGTGTACGGAGGATGTAGATGGAATTGTGCAGAAGGTAGTGACGAAATCAAAAGAAGATGGTATTATTCTTTTACACGATAATTATAAAACTTCAGTAACAGCTGCTCTTAGGATTATAGATGTGCTGCAGGCAGAAGGGTATGAATTTGTAACGGTAGAAGAATTGATAATGGATTAAAGGAAGAGGAAGAAAATGGATTTATTTGACTATATGAGAAGTACAAAAATGCAAAAGGATTCTCCGCTGGCAGCAAAGCTGCGCCCTGCAACACTCGATGAGGTAGTAGGGCAGAAGCATATTCTTTCAAAGGACAAGCTGCTTTACCGGGCTATTATGGCAGATAAGCTAAGCTCAATTATTTTTTATGGGCCTCCGGGCACCGGAAAAACAACCCTTGCAAAAGTCATTGCCAATACGACAAAGGGAGAATTTAAACAGATTAATGCGACGGTTTCCGGAAAAAAGGATATGGAAGAGACAATTAAGCAGGCGAAGGAAACGCTCGGCATGTATGGCAAGAGGACGATTCTGTTTGTTGATGAGATCCATCGTTTTAACAAGGGGCAGCAGGATTATTTGCTTCCGTTTGTTGAAGACGGAACGATTATTTTAATTGGCGCTACAACGGAAAATCCTTATTTTGAAGTAAACAGCGCGCTTATTTCCCGCTCCATTATTTTTGAGCTAAAGCCGCTGGAACAGGAAGATATAAAAACACTGATTCTACGGGCTGTCAATGATAAGGAAAAGGGATTAGGCGGTTATGATGGGATGATAGAAGAGGATGCGCTTGAGTTCCTTGCGGATATATCAGGCGGTGATGCCAGACATGCTTTGAATGCCGTGGAATTGGGCATTATGACAACTCCGCGGGATAAGGATGGAAAAATCCACATTACCCTTTCAGTCGCAGAGGAATGTATACAGAAGCGGGTACTAAACTATGATAAAAATGGAGATAATCATTACGATACCATTTCAGCCTTTATTAAGAGTATGCGGGGTTCTGATCCGGATGCGGCGGTGTATTACTTAGCAAAGATGTTATATGCAGGTGAAAGCGTTACCTTTATTGCCAGACGGATTATGATTTGCGCTTCCGAGGACATCGGTAATGCAGATCCGAATGCTTTGATGGTAGCGGTAAGTGCTGCACAGGCAGTGGAACGTGTCGGCATGCCGGAGGCACAAATTATTTTATCACAGGCGGTTACGTACTTGGCATGTGCACCAAAGAGTAATGCGGCGGTAGAAGCAGTATTTGGGGCGGCAGAGGTTGTCAGAAAGACCGGAAACCTTCCGGTTCCGCCGCATTTACAAGATTCACATTATAAAGGTGCCAAGCAGCTTGGACGGGGAACCGGATATTTATATGCGCATGACTTTGAAAATAATTATGTAAACCAACAGTATTTGCCATATGAGTTAAAAGGAACAGAATTTTATAAGCCGACAGAGAATGGTTATGAGAAGAAAATAAAAGAGCATATGCGCTGGCTGAAAGAG
>CAYPIB010000129.1:0-5770 GCA_964410675.1 uncultured Roseburia sp. | reverse complement strand
AGTAACATATTCATACGTGCAAGATTGTATGTTGTAATATTTTTTTCTTGCCCATATATCTGACCAATACTATTCGGCTCAAGCTGCTTTTTAACATTAATAAGTAGTGAACCTGACCCACAAGCAAAGTCTAGCAAATTATTAATATACTTCTTCTTGCCAGCACTAGGATTTTGACTATCTAGTATGACAATGCGAGATAGAATGGTAGAAATCTGCTGTGGTGTGTAGAACTCCCCTGCTTTCTTACCAGAACCTGCTGCAAACTGACCTATCAAATATTCATAGGCATTGCCCAACAGATCAATTTCGTTGGTAAATTCAGAAAGTCCCTCAGCGATTGCATTTATTATTGAACACAAAGTTTCATTACGCTGTGAATAGGTTTTACCCAGTTTATCAGAGTCGAGGTTAACCTCTGAAAATAAACCACGAAAAGTGCTGTCAAAAGATTCATTTTCAATGAATTTAAACCCATTTTGTAAGTTTTCTAAAAGTTGCTTGTTTTGAGTCCTTGCTAATTCATAGATATTACTCCATAAATATTGCGGCTTTATAACAAAGTGAACCTTCCTGCGCATTTGTTTTTCAAAGGTTGTCACTTGATCAAGGTTTCTAATGTACCAAACACTAAGTGGGGTTAGCTTTCGGCTCTCCAGCAAAATCTCATATTCATCAATACACATCTGTCTTGCTTTTTCAATAACCGCTTTGTCGGTTTCATTTTCTTTTACAGGCAATTTATTTGCAGTTAATGCTTCAAAATAACTGACTACTCGTTTCCTTAATCCACTAATAACTTCATGCTGTATTTCAAGGGTAACGGCTTTTTCTATCTCCATTTCACAGTCAGTATAATCACTCCCAAGCTCTTTTTTTACAGCCGTTTCATAATTGTCAGAAAGATACCTCAAGAAAAGAAATGACAACATATAATCACGAAAGTCGTCAGCATTCATAGCTCCACGCAGTTTGTCAGCTATTCCCCAAAGGGTTGCGCCTAATTGTTTTTGTTGTGAATCATTCATTCTTACTCCTCCTGAATTTGACTTTCTTCAAACAATTTTTGATTGAAATTATAGTCTTCTAAAAAATTATTAAGTATAGTCTTAAAATGTTGCTTGTTTTCCTCGACCATTTCTCTTGGTTCAAACAAAGAATAGTTCCCGTGGCTCAAAAGATTTACTATTCTTGTGTATACAGGCTCATTTTCTTCATCACCTTTTCTAATACATGAAGAAAAGTGAGCATAACCATGAAATGATGCTGTCTTTTCCAGTATATTTCTTAGTATATTGAAGTGATATGTATATAAAGCACCTGAGTCAGATGCTTTTTTCAATTCCTTTAGCAATGCAACATGATGAAAGAACGGCGTCTTGCTAGTATCTTTTAGAGTATATGAACCATTGGTAGAATTCTTTTTTAAAAACAATTGTTCTGCTTTGTTAATCTCATTGCATAGTACATTAAAAAACAATGTGTGATGTGACGAGACAATTACTTTCACATCATTACCACTCATCAATTGAGCCAAATGACTTGCTACTGCTATTACATTATTATCATCCAAAGAAGATATCGGATCATCAACATAAATATATTTTACCCAATTATAGGATTCTACATTGTCTACCACTAATTGCACAATAGTTAAGAAAAAGCACCATATAAAGATATTTTCCTCTCCTCGTGATACCTTGATTTTTTCTGCTTGTTGAGGCGCTTCCCCTATTAATACATCTCTAAAAAAATTGATTGCCGATTTTTCATAGTCAATAGTAAAATCAAAATCGGCATAGCGTTGGAGCAATGGGCGAATCCTGCTTTCCATTTCAAGCTCTTTCAATCCTGCAAAAAAGCGAGAATTGTTGTTTAGCTTTAAAACGCGTTCAGTATCATTATCTAAATCATTATCCCAATTAAAAAGATCTTCTGTAAAAGCATTATAATAAAGGGTATCAGCAGTTTTTTCTCTTGTTTCTTCATTTAAATGTTGTCCCAACGACTTAAATTCCATTGAAAGTCTTGTTTTACCTGTGCCATTATAAGCAAATAGCACAATGTACTTCTTTTCCTCTAACAACATTCTAAAATACTCGGCAATCTCATTGATATGATCAAACTCCCTATTCCCCACTCTTTTAAAGATAAAGTCTATTTTTACATGTGCCTCTGGCAATATATCATCTTTTAAAGTATAATCGTCCGAGTCTTTGGCTTTTTTATAGTTCTCTGTAATTATTTTTTTGTATTGCTGAAAGTCGTTGGTATTCAACTTCTTATTAGTTAACTTGTTAAATTCTTCTTTGGAAATCTTAGTTGGAACATGTATACTCATCGCTCCACCTCCTCAATAGATGGAAATAATCCTTGCATTAAGGCTTTTTTATATTGCTTTAATTCCTCTATCTTTTCTGCTTGTGCAGTTATTAAGTCATCTACGCTCGACAGAATATTGGCTACTTTATCTTGTTCCTCTGGAGCTGGTGGAAAAAACAATTCAATAGATTTTATAATTTCACCTGATAAGTTTCCTTGTCCACCTTGAATATAAGTTCTGATTATCCAATCTTTTTTATATGAAAAATAGTGATATAGAAATGCATTATTGCTTTTATGCTTTAGGCATAAAATAGCTTGATTAATAGCTCCATCAATCTTTGACAATGCCACTTCACCACTATTTGCTCCGTATAGAGCAACCAAAATATCACCCCTTTTTACAATTTTAGCAGAAGAATTTTCAAATCCTTCTTTTGTTAAAAATAGTTCGGTAGCCTCTTTGTTTATTTCGCCTGATCTTATAAAGGGAATCTCTCCCCCATAATACTCCTTTTTTGTAGTTTTTGGTGTTCCACCACTATAAGAATCACAAGTATTCCGTATAGTATCTGGCGTCCACTCACCGCCATTTTTAAACTCTGGAAATCTCCATTCTGGTATGGTTTTTCCCACATCTGGAAATAACTTTTTCATTAATCCTTTTTTGTGTGCCCTAAAAGCAGTCAACTTGCTGTTTTCAGCATTGATAAGATTTTCCATTGAAGATAAGCACTCAGCAATTTTCTGTTGTTCTTCTTTTTCTTTTGGTGTAGGTAAAACAATACTAAAAAAATCTGAAGGATTAATGTTTAAGAGTCCATCCATTCTAGCTCCACTGGTAATAAACTTTATTAATTGCCTTCCATGAAAATTGTTTTCAAAGTATCCCTTATAAAAATTTGGTACATATGCCTCATTAAAACGAAAACTAATAAAAGCATTTGGTACTGCTGCTTCTTCGTATTCTAAAAGCTGATAAATGCAACCTTGTGGAAACTTTTTAGAATTACCCTTATTATAGGAAAAATCTCCTTTTCTAAGACATATATAGTTTTCATATTGTTTTCCCGATATATCTCGGCTAAATTTCTCCTCTTGTGAAACAAAACCAGTTCCAGCAGAAATACTTAACGTGGTTAATTGTTTGTCTCCAACTTTTTCTGTTATTCTATTAGCAATTTCTTCAAGTGTACAGTTATACCACCCAGCAGTTGAGTGAAACTCTGGAAACCTCAGTCTTGGTAGCAATGCTATTTTTTCTTTCTTATTCATACGCTTTTAACCCCACAATCTCACGTCCACCAGCTAATTTTTTAAGTAAAGGAATTAAATCTTCCATCAGTTCCAATTCTTTCTTGGTTCTATCACGCCAGCTAAGGTCGAGTGGTTCCAACAAATCACTGAGTTTTTCACCATCAAAAATCATTCTTTCCATTATTTTATCAACAAATGCTTGTAAGGACAGAGCTTCAATCCCATGTCTATCTGATACAGAAACAAGTTCCTTAACAGATTTTTCAGCTTTGAATTTTTGGTAACCAGCTCTTATGGCTTTTTCATCCAAGCCTTTTCCAGCTTCCAGTGTATTGATATATTCTTCTATATCCTCACGCTCATCTATTAAATTTGAGGTTGAGCTAATGAGAGCAATTAGATCTTTCTTTGTCATTTTTTCTTTTTTAGGCAAATCTGGCTGTGTATACTGAGATATTAGTGACATGATATAATCATAATCAATAATGGCAGAGGAAAACAAAACAAACTCAAAATCAAGCTGTTCTACCTCATTTAATTTGTTCTCAATATCTTTGCCTTGTTGTTCTTTTAGTCTCCCCGCCATTTCGAGATATGCTCCTCTGAATGCGCGTATGATGTCTTCTGGCAATAACTCTTTAATTACCTCAGCCTGATCTTTTTTAATATCGGTGTATTGGTCTATCTGTGTTTTCAAACGTTGTATCTCTTTGAATTTATCAATAAACTCCGCACGTGCTACATCGCCCTTGAGGTTACTCACTTCTTCTGGCTTACACTCAAGCCCCTGTAATTCCATAAATTTCTCAAGTTCTACCACCGCTTTATTCAGTTTCTTGATTACTACAGGTGCTGGATCAACCAGCCAAATTTCCTTAACCTTTTCACTGTTATCCTTACCTGAAAAAAGCTTAATGGCCTCATTGACCTCATTTTCATGTCCTCTAAAGTCAATAATATTTCCATAAGGCTTTGTAGGATTCAGTATACGATTTGTTCTTGAAAAAGCCTGGATTAGTCCATGTTGCTTGAGGTTTTTATCAACATACAAAGTGTTTAAATACTTAGAGTCAAAACCTGTTAAAAGCATATCAACAACAATAACAATGTCGATCTTGTTTTCATGGGGATAATCCGCATTCGTGTATTGCTGGTCTTTAATACGTTTTTGCACATCTTGATAATATAGATCAAAATCATTTATGTTATGACTTGTCTTGTATTTATTGCTGTAGTCATCAATAATTTGCCTTAATGCCGCCTTTTTCTTATGTGGCTCCTGCTCGTTATCCGCTTTTTCCTGTATAAGATCTTCTTGGAGCTGTTTCACATCCTTATTGCCTTCTGCTGGGGGAGAAAAAACGCAAGCAATATTAAGTGGAATAAATTCATTGTCTATTTTTTTACGCTCATCTTGTAGTTCCTTGAACATTTCAAAATATTTGATAGCATCATTAATACATGCCGTAGCAAAAATAGCGTTATACCGCCTGTTATAAGTTGCTGCGTCATGCTTTGAAAGGATTGCTTCGGCTATTCTCTTTTTGCTCATTTCCGAATCAGCTTTTGCTGCTTTTTGAGCATCATCAGGTTTAAAATAATCAATGTGGAAACGCAGTACATTGCCATCATCAATAGCATTTGTTATGGTATATGCATGAAGCTCTTGTTGGAAAACATCCTTCGTTGTTCTATACGAACCTATAGTTCCATCAATTTGCTTGTATGTTGAATTTTCCTCAAAAATAGGCGTTCCAGTAAACCCGAAGAGTTGTGCCTTCGGGAAAAAAGTTTTTATCGCATCATGATTATCGCCAAATTGAGAGCGGTGGCACTCATCAAAAATAATAGCCATACGTTTATCTTGAAGCTTTTCCAATCTTTCTTTAAAGGTGAGTTCTCCCCTCCTTTTTTTCTCCCGATTACGCTTACTGTTCTCATCAAGCGCAAGCCCAAGCTTTTGAATCGTAGTAACAATCACTTTATCTTTATAGTCATCCGAGGTAAGACGTCTAACCAAATTTTCAGTATTCGTGTTTTCCTCTACACAACCTTCCTGAAATTTGTTAAATTCTAATCGGGTTTGCCTATCTAAATCTTTTCTATCCACAACAAATAAACACTTTTCAATCTCTGAATTATCCTTCAAAAGTGTTGATGTTTTAAACGATGTAAGGGTTTTTCCACTTCC
>CAYPIB010000128.1:0-5793 GCA_964410675.1 uncultured Roseburia sp. | reverse complement strand
GTAATCAATTTTGTACCTACTGTATTATTCCATATGTGCGCGGCAGAGTGCGTTCAAGAAGTATGGCGGATATTTTAAAGGAAGTTACGGCACTGGCAGACAAGGGATATAAAGAAATAGTATTGACCGGCATTCATATTAGTTCATATGGAATTGATTTTGAAAAGGAATCAAAATTTCTGGAATTAGTAAAGAATCTTCATCAAATAAAAGGAATCAGACGTATTCGTCTGGGTTCCCTTGAGCCAAGAATTGTGACAAAGGAATTTGCCCAGGAGCTATCAGCTTTACCAAAGGTCTGCCCGCATTTTCATTTGTCTTTACAGAGTGGATGTATAGAAACTTTAAAAAGAATGAATAGGCACTACACTCCTGAGCAATACTATGAGGGAGTATGTTATTTGCGGGAAGCATTTTCTAATCCAGCCATTACAACAGATGTAATTACTGGCTTTCCTGGTGAAACTGAGGAAGAATTTGAAATAACAAAACAGTTTTTACATAAAGTAAATTTTTTTGAAATGCATGTGTTTCCTTATTCTAAACGAAAAGGAACTAAGGCTGCCGAAATGTCAGGTCAAATAGCAAATGTAAGTAAGAAGGAGAGAAGCCGGATTTTACTTCAAATGGATGAAAAGGCTTCTTATGCATATAGACAACAGTTTATTGGCAAAGAGGTTGAGGTTCTTTTTGAGGAAGAAAAGGAAATTAACGGAATAATTTATCAAATTGGTCATACGAGAGAATATATTAAGGCGGCATGTTTGGCAAAGGAAAACTTGTCAAATACAATTAGAATTATGAGAGCAGATAAGATGCTTACAGCCGAAATTTTGTTACTGAGCTGAGAAAACTTGAATTATTTCTCAAGATAGGATACAATCATTATATCTATAAATTAAGGACGTGATTAAATGAAAGATTTAGATAATACCCAATATTTTAAAGTGGAAACAGAAGCTGAGACCGGTGTTAAAATTGTACTGTCTACAGTTTATGAAGCTTTGACTGAAAAGGGTTACAATCCGGTGAATCAAATTGTCGGTTATATTATGTCGGGTGATCCCACTTATATTACCAGCTATATGAATGCCAGAAGCTTGATTATGAAAGTAGAACGTGATGAGCTTGTTGAGGAAATGTTAAAATCATATATTAAAAATAATCACTGGGAGTAGACAAAATATGCGTATTATGGGCTTAGACTTTGGAACGAAAACGGTGGGTGTGGCGGTTAGTGATCCACTGCTTCTCACAGCGCAGAGCGTAGAAACAATAACCCGCAAGTCATCAAAAAAATTGAGACAAACCTTGGCGAGAATTGAAGAACTAATTGAAAAGTATGAAGTAGAGAAGATTGTTTTAGGTCTGCCTATTAATATGAATGGCACAGAAGGCGAAAGAGCAGAAGAGACGAAAGAATTTAAAGAGAACCTGTTCCGGAGAACAGGTCTGGAAGTTGTGCTCTGGGATGAGCGGCTTACGACGGTGGCAGCAGAACGTGTAATGATAGAAACAGGTATTAGAAGAGAGCATCGAAAAGAATTTGTAGATTCTGTGGCAGCTGTTTTTATTTTACAGGGATATCTCGATTACTTGCAGCAGAGCAAAGAATAGAAATGGAGAAGATTTGTGGAGAAAATTAAATTTATGCCTGAACTCAATGAAGAGCCAATTGAGTTTTTCGTTGTAGAGCAGACAACATTAGCAGGAGTGACTTACTTGCTTGTAACCGATAAAGAAGAGGGTGATGCACAGGCCCTTATATTAAGAGACGTAACGGAACAAAATAATGAAGAAAAAGTATATGCTGTCGTAGATGAAGAAAAAGAATTAGATGCAGTATCTAAAGTTTTTGAAAATTTACTGGATGACATAGTATTTGAACAAGAATAAAAGAGGTATAATCTGGATATGGCAGCACTTAGTAAAGAAGAAGTGGCAGCAATTTTAAAAGAAAAAGGATTAAAGGTAACGACACAAAGAGTGTTAGTGCTTAAAACTTTGTCGGAGTATCCGGATCAGCACTTAACAGCAGAAGAAATTTATGAGCTCGTAAAAGTAGAATACCCGGAGATTGGGCTAGCTACTATTTATAGAACAATACAGCTTTTGTTGGAGCTTAACTTAATTGATCGAATTCACCTAGATGATGGATTTGCACGCTATGAAATTGGCAGTCTTAAACAAGAAGATGAGTCAAAGCATCACCATCATCATTTAATATGCTTAAAATGTGGAAAAGTAGATTCCTTCGAGGACGATTTGTTAGAAGGATTAGAACAGAAAATATTGGAAAGCACAGGCTTTGTTGTCTACGATCATAAAGTAAAGCTCTACGGCTGTTGTAAAGAATGTGGAGGACATTTACTTGAAAAAAGAACTACAACAAAATAACGTATCCAAACTAAAAATAATACCTTTGGGTGGTTTGGAGCAAATTGGAATGAACATTACAGCCTTTGAATACGAAGACTGTATTGTAGTGGTCGACTGCGGCCTTTCATTCCCGGAAGACGATATGCTGGGCATTGACCTAGTCATACCGGATGTGACGTATTTAAAGGACAATGCCGATAAAGTTAAGGCATTTGTCATTACTCATGGCCATGAAGACCATATTGGTGCGTTACCATATGTTTTAAAGGAACTGCCAATACCTATTTATGCGACTAAGCTGACAATGGGGATTATTGAAAACAAATTAAAAGAACATGGAATTGAAAAAAGTGTTAAAAGAAAAATAGTTAAATTTGGCCAGCATATTAATCTTGGAAAGCTCAGAGTAGAGTTTATTAAGACAAATCACAGTATTGTCGATGCTGCGGCCCTGGCTATTTACTCACCGGCAGGAATTATTGTGCATACCGGCGACTTTAAAGTTGATTATACACCGGTATTTGGTGATGCAATCGATTTGCAGCGTTTTGGCGAGTTAGGTAAGAAAGGGGTATTGGCACTTATGTGTGACAGTACCAATGCAGAAAGAGCAGGTTTTACTCAATCTGAGCGCACAGTTGGTGTAGCGTTTGATCATATATTCATGGATCATCCCAATACCCGCATTATTATAGCGACCTTTGCATCCAATGTGGACCGGGTACAGCAGATTATCAACTCAGCATATAAATATGGCAGAAAAGTGGTAGTGGAAGGCAGAAGCATGGTTAATATTATTGAAACAGCTTCGACCTTAGGGTATTTAGATATTCCCGCCAATACCCTTATTGATACAGAGCAGTTAAAAAATTATCCGGAAGAGAAGACGGTACTAATTACAACGGGCAGTCAAGGTGAAAGTATGGCGGCTCTCAGCCGTATGGCAAGCGGAATGCATAGAAAAGTCAGCATTGGCCCTACCGATACTGTTATTTTTTCATCCAATCCGATTCCAGGTAATGAGAAAGCAGTTTCAAAAGTAATTAATGAGCTTTATGCAAAGGGAGCGGATGTTATATTCCAAGATGCACATGTATCAGGACATGCGTGCAGAGAAGAAATAAAGCTTATATATACACTTGTTCATCCGAAATATGCAATCCCGATTCATGGAGAATACCGCCATTTAAAGGCACATTCAGGCTTACTGAAGGAGCTTGGAATGGTGAAGGAGAATATTTTTATTTTATCCTCCGGCGATGTTTTGGAGTTAGACAAGGAACAGGCAAAGATTACAGGTAAAGTGCCGGCAGGAGCTGTTTATGTAGATGGCTTGGGAGTGGGAGATGTCGGAAACGTTGTTTTACGTGACAGGCAGCATCTTGCGGAAGATGGAATTATGATAGTTGTAGTTGCACTTGATCCTTATAACAGCGTTGTAATATCAGGTCCTGAAATTGTTTCAAGGGGCTTTGTATATGTTAGGGAATCCGATGCACTCATAGATGAGGTAAGAAATATTATTACTGGTACATTAGATGATTGTATGGACAAAAAAATTACCGACTGGGGTAAAATTAAGTCAAAGGTGAAAGAAGATGCAGGTGAATTTCTTTGGAAGCGGACTAAAAGGCGTCCAATGATTTTGCCGATTATCATTGAGGTTTAGAGCAGAGGTTTAAGGTAGAGGTATAAAAATGACAGAGATTACAGAATGTCTTGAAAGGTTTATCAAGTCTGTGAAGGAATCAAATATTTATCAGGAGTATGAAAATCAAAAGGAAATTCTAAAGGAGTATCCTGATTTAAAGGGAAAAATTGATGAGTTTAGGGTACGTAATTTCAGACTGCAGACGATGGAGAATTCAGAACAGCTTTTTGATGAAACCGATCAATTTACGCAGGAGTATGAAAGGCTGAGGGATATTCCTATGGTTCATGACTTTTTGCGCAAGGAACTGGCATATTGCCGGATGGTGCAGGAGATTAATGAAAGAATTTTAGAAGCATTTTCGGCTGATTTTGAATAGAAGCCAAAAGTGCAAAAGAGGTGATAAGACATGAATGCCAAACAGGTAGTAAGTGCTTTTGTAGGTATGATATTTAAAGTTGTTATTTCAATTATCGTTATTATGGTTGTATATCGTGTGGCAATTACTGCCTATACTTTTGGATATGATGTATTTCAGGACTTGCCTGTAGATATTGAATCACAGGCAAGAACTGTAAATGTAACGATTATGGAAGGCAAAAGCAATGCTGAAATTGGAGAAATATTGCAAAAAGCAGGATTAATAAAAAATGATAAAGTTTTTTATGTACAGCTATTGCTTTCTGACTATAAAGATTCCATTAAACCAGGAATTTATGAGTTAAACACTTCGATGAATTCTGAAGAAATCATGCAGGCAATCGCTCCGGGAAGCGAGGAAGGAACAGAGGATACAGACAGTGATAGTTGATGAGCGTTTTATAACTTATATCAATTCCCTGGAACAAGGCAATATTGAATATTTAGAGGTTTTAGAAGACTATGCACAGCGGACGGATGTACCGATTATCCGAAAAGAAATGCAAAGTCTTCTTAAAACACTTTTAATGATACATAAACCGAAGCAGATTTTAGAGGTTGGAACTGCTATCGGTTTTTCTGCATTACTGATGGCGGAGACTCTACCTGAAAGTAAAATAACAACAATTGAAAAATATGAGAAAAGAATTCCGCTGGCAAAAGAAAATTTTATTAAATATGGGAAAATTGATCAAATTACTTTACTTGAAGGAGATGCTGCTGATTTTTTAAAACAGTTAGAGGGTCCATACGATTTTATTTTTATGGATGCAGCAAAAGGGCAATATATTCACTTCCTGCCTGATATTTTAAGATTACTTCCCAAAGGCGGTGTTTTAGTGTCGGACAACGTCTTACAGGATGGAGACATTATCCAATCCCGTTTTGCCATTACAAGGAGAAACCGCACAATTCATTCCCGTATGCGGGACTACTTGCATGAACTGAAACAAAATGCAAAACTGGAAACAGTAATTCTGCCGCTAGGTGATGGTGTTACTGTTTCGGTTAAAAAAGATATATAGGAGTAAGAAAAGTGAAAAAACCAGAATTATTAATTCCGGCAAGCAGTCTGGAAGTATTAAAAACAGCAGTTATTTTTGGTGCAGATGCAGTTTATATTGGCGGTGAGACGTTTGGACTGCGGGCAAAGGCCAAAAATTTTACAATGAAGGAGATGCAGGAAGGAATAGCATTTGCAAGAAAGAACAATGTAAAAGTATATATAACGGCAAATATTTTGGCACATAACAGCGATTTAGAAGGGGCAAGAGAATATTTTAGAGAGCTGAGTGAGATAAATCCGGATGCACTGATTGTAGCAGATCCGGGCATGGTTATGC
>CAYPIB010000127.1:5325-5960 GCA_964410675.1 uncultured Roseburia sp. | reverse complement strand
GACATCCGGCAGGGCTCTTGCGATAATAACACTCATCGCATAATCAATATAGGACTTCTCCATTACTTCGGAATATTCTGTTCTTATAATTCTATCATCCACGTTTGGATTCCTCCTATATGTCTAAGATTGCTTCGTTTGCACGTTCATAAATAAATGCCTTCCGCGGGGGCACTTCTGTTCCCATCAGCATTTCAGTAACTTGGGATGCCAGGCGGCTGTCTTCAATTTCTACCTTCTTTAAAAGGCGGGTTTCCGGATTTAGCGTTGTCTCCCATAGCTGGGAGGCATCCATTTCACCAAGACCTTTATACCGCTGCAGTGTAAACGGACCTTTATGCCGTTTACGATATCGTTCCAGCGCTTTATCATCATATAAGTATTCTTCCCTGCCCTTTGACGGCATTGCCTTGTAAAGCGGCGGCATGGCAATATACATATGTCCTTCGGTAATTAATTCTGGCATGAACCGGTAAAATAACGTTAATAAAAGTGTGCAAATATGTGAACCGTCGACATCCGCATCTGCCATTATAATTATTTTATCGTAACGAAGCTTGGAAATATCAAAGTCATTGCCATAGCCCTCTGAAAAACCGCAGCCAAAAGTATTAATCATTGTTTTTATTTCGGCA
>CAYPIB010000127.1:0-5315 GCA_964410675.1 uncultured Roseburia sp. | reverse complement strand
TCGGCATTGGCAAGAACTTTATCAATACTTGCCTTCTCTACATTTAAAATTTTACCCCGAATTGGTAAAATTGCCTGAAACATACGATTTCTCGCTGTTTTCGCACTTCCGCCGGCTGAATCACCTTCGACGATAAAGATTTCACAGTTAGAAGGATCTTTTGATTCACAGTTTGCTAGTTTTCCATTGCTGTCAAAGGAATATTTAGGTTTTGACAGTAAATTGGTTTTTGCTTTTTCTTCGGATTTACGAATCTTTGCTGCTTTTTCCGCACATCCGATGATATTTTTGAGTGTATCTAAATTACGGTCAAAATAGCGGGTCATCTCATCACTCGTTACTTTACTCACTGCCCTTGCCGCATCTTGGTTATCTAATTTAGTCTTTGTCTGTCCTTCAAAACGCGGGTCAGGATGCTTGATAGAAATAACTGCTGTAATTCCATTTCGGACATCGGCCCCGGTAAAATTTAAATCTTTTTCCTTTAGAATATTTAACTCTCTTGCATATGTATTAATAATATTTGTAAAGGTAGCTTTAAAGCCGGTAAGATGAGTACCGCCTTCTGCATTGTAAATAGTGTTACAAAAGCCCAGTACATTTTCATGAAATTCATTTACGTATTGAAACGCAACTTCAACAGAAACCCCTTCGCCTTCACCGGAATAATAAATAACATCATGAATCTTGTCCTTTGTTTTATTCATATCATGAATAAAACCGCGTATTCCTTCCGGCTCATGAAAGATGACTGTTTCGATTTCTTCTTTACGTTTATCAACATATTTTATGATTAGATTGGGATTAAGATAAGCGGTTTCATGAAGGCGGCTTTTTACTTCCGAGCCTTTAAATCTCGTATTATCAAATATTGTATCATCCGGTAGGAAATTAATTACCGTACCTGTTTCCTTGCTTCTGTCAACAACCGGGAGCAGTCCTTTAACAAGCTCGGTCGTTGGAATGCCTCGTTCATAAGTATCTTGGTAAATATTTCCATCACGTTTTACTCTAACCGTCATCTCGGTTGAAAGTGCATTGACAACCGAGGAACCGACGCCGTGCAAGCCGCCGCTCGTTTTGTAAGAGGAATTATCAAATTTACCGCCGGCATGTAATGTAGTAAATACAAGTCTTTCGGCACTGATTCCTTTTTCATGCATCTCAATTGGAATACCACGTCCGTTATCAGATATTGTGGCAGAACCATTCTTTTCAAGTACAACGGTGATGTTATCACAAAATCCGGCCAGATGCTCATCGACAGAGTTATCGACAACTTCATATATTAAATGGTTAAGCCCCTTTGTAGAAACACTGCCAATATACATACCGGGCCGCTTCCTGACTGCTTCCAGCCCTTCTAATACGGTAATACTGGATGCGTTATATGTATTTAAATTTTCCACATTATTATCCCTTTCACGCTCTTAATTACATCAATTATTATGTCATGATTCTGCCATACGACAGAATAACACGTTAAATTATATCATAAAGCGGCGGGTTTTCAAAGCAAAAATACAGTATATTGAGGTTTTTTTTATTTTACTACAACATACTGTATAAAAGATTGCTATTATTATACTCAGCTTTTTAACGCTGATAATAAAAAAGCAAGGCTGAACTAGAAGAACAGCCTTGCTTATGTCGTAATCAAATACTTATTATTTAACCTTTGCCATCCGTACCATCTTGTATTGAGATAACCTCTCCGGTTTCCGCATTTACATAAGCCGTATAGCAGCCGATTTCACTAAAGTTAGAGTTATCTGTCGGATATAGATTTACCCACCATACATGTGTATCAGGAAACTCTGGCTCTTGTTCATAATATTTACATGTAACCGTAAATTTATCTAATGTTTCTTTCGTTAATGCGAATTTTTCTGTGATTGCCTTAATAGCAGCTTCAGAAGCTTCGTCCTCATTTATTTCATTTTCTAAAGGCTCACCTTCAATTGTTAATGATGTTTCAGTAACTTTTACTGACTTTGTTTCATCTTTGATATGACTGTTGAAACGATATACATAAGGAAAATCAGATTGATTTTTTGGATAGAGTAAAATATTCCATACGATAATATTTGTATTTGTTTCGAACTCTAAACAATAATCAGCGTTAACCGTAATATCAAACTGATCAATAGCATCTTTTGCTACTCCATATTGTTCACTAAGCTGATCCATTGTTAACTGCAATGCTTCTTCGCGGGTCAGTTTACTCTCTTTCGAAATCTTTTCGGGACGTGACAGCATATACTCTTTGGCAGACTCAAGATCCTCATCAAATGATGTAGCCTTGGCAGTATCTGCCTTTTCATTTTGGGTCACATACGTATTGCCCTCCTTGTCTTTTGCCAGGTTCAATTTCGTATCAACCATTGAACCAACCGCTTGTTCGGAATGAATCGTGATGTCCTTATCGTTATTTGCTGCTAATACTTTTGATGCAATCATTTTGTTTGAAAAAATGAGTCCTAAACCACCCAATACGACGAGTGCTGCACTTGCTACCATAAATTTTTTATTCATCCTATTCACCTCTGTTTTAATTGTTTGTTTGTTGCAACAAACTTATCTTAACCAATTGATGTTTTAGAGTCATCATCAAGATGTTATGAATTTGTAAAATATATTTTTATTTTAGTTCCCGACTGAAACTCTTCACTTTCATCTTTAATAGAAAGGAATTCAATTTTGGCATGATGGACATTACAAATCTCTTTGCATATGGAAAGCCCAAGACCCGCACCGCCATGTTTACGTGTTCTTGCTTTGTCCACTCGATAAAATGGCTCTTCTATAAAGGGTAAATTTTCGGATGCAATCCCCGGACCATTATCTGCAATTATAACACAGACACCGGAATCGGTTGATTTGGAAGCAACTGCTATGATTCCCTTTTTAGGTAACACTCTGATCGCATTCTCTAAAATATTCTGAAAAAGTGATTCTAACAAATCGGCATCTCCGATCACGTTATCGCATGTGAGATTTAATTGAATACCAATTTCCTTTGGTTCGTAAAAGCTGCGAAGTGAGTTCTGCACATTATTAATTATTTCAGTTAAGGACACTTGCTTCATATCATAGGAACTATGCTTGATTGATGAAAGCCTCAATAACTTGGAGGAGAGTTTTTGCAGTCTTGTTCCCTGATTGATAATATAGTTTATTGCTTTCAGCCGCTCTTCTCCATCTAAATCGGCATTTTTTAATAATTCACCATATCCAATAATAGCCGCTGTCGGTGTTCTCATCTCATGAGAAAAATTATCAATAAACCGTTGTTGTTCATGGGATACTTTTGTTAGGTTTTGAATGTGTTCTTCCACATGAGCGGCCATAATATTAAAGTGACTGGCAAATTCACCGATTTCATCATTACTTTTAATGGCAACCCGTTGCTTATAGTTACCCTTAGCTATTTCCTTTGCGCCTTTATTTAACTTTCGAATCGGATGGGTCAAGCCAAGAAGCATTGCAATTAATAAAACCGATAAAACAATGGAAATAACTGTGCTTGTCTTGACTGCATAACTTGCAATTCTATTACGATAAAGATCTAAGCTTGTTTCATCCTTAATATAGATAAATTTTATATTAGCATTTGGAATATTTAGAAAATTGGAAATAATCAAATACGGCTTTTCGTCAATGTGTTTCAATTGAATCAGGGGCGCCTTCCTTGTTGCATTGCTATCAGTATTTAATGAGATATCTTTGTTAAAATTTGAAAAACACAAGGTATCTTCAATATAAATCTCCATTGAAATATTTTGAGACTCATAATATTCTGCATAAGGTTCGACGTACTGGCGTATGTTTTGCGCATTTAATTCAGTATAATATTCGGATATTGATAAAATGCGATCGGATAAAGATTTTTGAATAATATAAAATTCATTTTCAGCAGTGGCTGTTTCATTGGAACGATTTAGTTCATCACTCTTTTCCACGATAAAAAAAGCAGTAATATCAAAGGCCGCCAGAAAGAAAATAATGACACAAATATATGCTTTTTGCCAAAATTTCATTTTGGTACCTCCAATCGATATCCTACTTTAAAAATTGTCTTAATACGTTCTTCAAGATCTAGTTTTTTGCGCAGCTTTTGAATATGAACATCGATGGTACGTGTTTCACCAATATAATCGTACCCCCAGATTATTTCTAGAAGCTTATCTCTTGAAAGGGCAATATTTTTATTTTCTATTAAAACTTCCAAAAGATTAAATTCTTTCACCGTTAATTCTACCTGTCTTCCATTTAAATATACAGTACGCTCTTCAAAACGTACTTCGAGGTTATCTAGTCTAAACATGCTGCTGCTTTTTTTACAGCGTTTTAAAATGGTTTCAATTCGTGTCAGTACTTCAATTGTCACAAATGGTTTCACAATATAATCCTGGGCCCCCAGCTTCAGACCTGTTATTTTATCATCAATTCTTTCTTTTGCGGTTAAAAAAATGACTGGTATGCCAAGAGGCTCAATCTCTTTCATTAATTCAAAGCCATCCATTCCCGGCAGCATCACATCAAGCAGAATCAAATCAGGATTCCGATCTGCTATCATATCCATTACCTCAGTACCATTATCACAACAAAATGAAGTATGGCCAACTAATTTTAAATTTACTGCCAACAAGTCTGAAATAGCTTGTTCGTCTTCTACAATCATTATTGCTGCCATGCTTATATCCTCCGGACTAATTTTAATTATATTTTTACTTTACCTTTCAATTATAACAGGATATTTCCGTGAAGTTATCATAGAGTTGTAAAACTTATGACATAATAAAAACATGATAATCAATAAATATTATTGTCTTATCATGTTTTTTATAAAATTGATTATAAAGTTAAATTTTTAGTGACTGCAATTGCCAGCGAGCCGGGTCCGATATGGCAGGCTATGCTTAAAGAAAGAGGAGCCATTGCAATTTCGCACCCGGGAAATTTCTCTTTCAGCTCTTCCATTAACTGGTTCGCTGCCTCACGTTCTTTTGTATAAGCAATTTGTAATCTCACTCTTGGCTCATTATTTTCGTTATAAATTCCGCCAAAGCGGTTTTTAATATCATTTTCAATTGCTGTCATCATGATGCTTTTGCCTTGATTCTTTGTCCGTGCCTTTGCAAAGGCATCCAGCTTATCACCTTGTATCTGTAATACCGGTTTTATCTTTAAAAGTGTCCCAAGGGCCGCAGCGGTTGGAGTAATCCGGCCGCCTTTTTTTAAATAGTACAGCGTATCGAGCATAATATAAATACTGGAATTAAACTTATCCTTTTCTAATATCTCTTTAATTT
>CAYPIB010000126.1:0-6043 GCA_964410675.1 uncultured Roseburia sp. | reverse complement strand
ACGTCCCGGTATCGGCTTATACATTTCATGGATGACACCGAGTGTTGCATAGCAGTTTTTGACGCTATCAACAATAATGCGAACAGCAAATAAATCATAAATTTGATCAATCGTCTTATCCTGATTGATCATTTTTTTATATATACTAAAAAAATGCTTAACACGCCCATCTATTTTTGACTTAATTCCGGCATTCTCAATATGCTGGGATACTTCATCAACAATGCCCTGCACATACTTCTCTCGTTCACTTTTTCGAACTGCTATTTTTTCCACCAAGTCATAATAAACGTCCGGATGAAGATATTTGAGTGATAAGTCATCAAGCTCTACCTTAACTTTAGATATACCGAGACGCTGCGCAATCGGCGCATAAATGTCCATTGTCTCTCTTGCCTTATCCTGTTGCTTTTCCAGCGGCATGTGATTTAATGTGCGCATATTATGCAGTCTATCGGCTAACTTTATCATAATGACACGGATATCTTTTGCCATTGCTAAAAACATTTTTCTTAGATTTTCTGCCTGGCGCTCTAATTTTTCATCGGTACCCGCTTCTGAATTATTTTGATATTCTAACTTACCCAGTTTCGTAACACCATCAACTAAAAGAGCAACATCATCGCCGAATTGCTCTGCTATTTCATCTACTGTCATAATCGTATCTTCTACTACATCATGCAGAAGACCGGCCACAATTGTTTCTTTATCAAGCTCTAACCCCGCTAAAATAATAGATACATATAATGGATGAATAATATAAGGCTCACCTGACTTGCGCACTTGTTCCTTGTGTGCGTTATAAGCAATATGATATGCTTTTTCAATAAGCGTAACGTCATCGCTTGGATGATATTTCTGCACGCGCTGAATAAGCTCCGTATATAAATCCTCCGGACTTTTATACTCTGCTATCTTTTCAATTCTTCCGTCATCTAAAATCAGCTCTCTTTTTGGCTTATCCGTTTCTTGTTTGGATACTTTTGCCTCACTCATAATTATCGCCTGCTTTATCCTTAATATAATAGAAAATTATTTATATTATAGTATTTTTTTATTACTTCGTCAATGTTGACAGGTAGCAATAAAGCCCCCTGCTGCCACAGGGGACATTATATAGTTTCTATTTTAACGGAATTTCACTGTACGGAATTGTCACTTCAACAAATCCGGCTGCATAAGGAGCTAATTCATATGGAGCATAATAAAATACCACTCCTTCATCCGTAAGGTAATATCCTTTTTGATAAGAATCTGCTGTTGATTTTACAATTTCCTCTGCATCACCCCAATACATTTCCGGGTTCTTCTTTATATCTGCTTCAAATGCCTTTTGCTTTTTTTCTAAAAAGACTTCTTCCTTTACTGCAAAAAGCTGTTCCCCCTGTACTTCTTCTCCGGTCTCTGCATTTAAAATAATGACTTCTCGGTAAGGCATTCCATGTGCCCCGCCTAAATAGCTATATCCGTCAACTAAAATACTTAAATACTGATCCGTATTATAAGTTACCGTATAATCAGCTTCATCTGTATATCCATAAGTACTCTCGCCTTCTTGCACCGGGGACTCAGCTTCTCCTTCGTTCGTGAAATTGTCCCTTACCTCTTTATATGCTCTTGCTATCATTCCTTTATATACATTTAAAATGGCAGCATTCATTTTTTCAGCTTTCGCACTTTGCTCTGCAAGCTGTGGCAGTTTGAATTTATAGTAATTGGTATACAGTCCATTTGAGCTTTTGAATTCTTCCCCTATTTCATAATAAACAATCCCCTTATTATTTTCATCCGGCTGTGGATTATTAAGTTTAATTTCTATATTTGCATCTTCAGGTTTCTCTTCTGTATTTACAGCAATAGCTGACTCCTTCTGAGTATTAGACGTGCTATTGTTATCTGCTTGACTGCATGCCGATAACAGCCCTGCAATTAAAAATATAATTGCTAATCTAAGCATCATTTTCATGAATTTCCCCCTATTCTCCTGCAAATAATGGTGTTGAAAAATAACGTTCTGCTGTATCTGGCAGTACGGTTACAACAGTTTTTCCTTTTCCTAATTTTTGAGCAAGCTTTAAAGCTGCCGCGACATTAGTTCCGCTTGAAATACCACACATTAATCCCTCTTTTCGGGCCAAATCTTTTGCCGTCGATATTGCTTCCTCATCGGAAACGATATAAATGTCATGATAAATACTTTGATTTAAATTGCCCGGTATCAGACCGTCACCAATCCCCATCTGCAAATGCGTTCCAATCGCTCCGCCTGCTAATATTGCCGCATTTTCAGGCTCAACTGCCCAAATTTCAATCTGCGGATTTTGTGCCTTTAATACTTCTCCGATTCCGCTGATTGTGCCTCCGGTCCCAATTCCGGAGCAAAATCCATCAATGGGACCCGCCGCCTGCTCTAATATTTCTAAACCGGTATGATGTTTATGAACCATTGGATTTGCCGGATTTTCAAATTGCTGCGGTACATAAACCTTCGGATTTTCTTTCGCCATACTCTGTGCAATTTCCATACACTCATCAATACATTTTCCAATATTACCTGCATCATGTACCAGCTTTACTTTGGCACCATAGTGCTGTACCAGCTTCCGTCTCTCTTCGCTTACGGAATCCGGCATAATAATAACCGCCTCATAACCCTTTACCGCAGCAATTAATGCCAGCCCAATCCCCTGATTTCCGCTTGTAGGCTCGACAATAATAGAATCCGGACGCAAAATTCCGGATTTTTCTGCATGCTTAATCATATAATAAGCGGTTCTTGTCTTAATCGAACCGCCTACGTTTAATCCTTCAAACTTGACTAATACCTCTGCTCCATCTGAGTCTGCCATTCTATTTAAACGAATCAAAGGCGTCTGCCCCATACACTCTAATACATTATTAAAAATCATATCAAATCTTTTCCTTTTCTTATTAGTATATGTGAATCAATGCCTTTTAATTATAATCACTACCTCCAAAAATGGCAAGCAAACAAAAAACTCTTCTTTATTCCCGCACCTTTAATATATCATTTGGCATAACTTTATTTATTTTAGTGAGCAAAATACCATTGACTACAATGTGGCATAAAACAATTCCAAGAAAAATCAACGGATACAGCCACCATTCAAAAGAACTGTCAAATCCAATTGCAACATTACTTACCATAAAGGGAAATAATAAATCCATAATTATTTTTGAAAGAGGTATGCTGATAAATGCTGAAATTATAATCGTAACCATATTTCCATCCACATATATCTTCTTTACCTCGGTATTTTTATATCCAAAGATTTTAAAAAGTGAAACATAGAGCGCCGAGTGATCAAGCATAATCTTTTCCATTAAATAAATAACAACGATTAAAATAAGAATTGGCAATCCTGTAAGAGTAATAATCATTGGCATCATCATATCCATAAACGTATTTGTAAAAGTAGTGAAATCGTCTCTTTCGGATACTCCATATAATAGATTGGAATCGATATCAAGTTCTTGATCAGAAAAAACTACATTATAGTAGGAATCTTCTTTTCCAAATAAATCCCGCATGCTGTTTATATCCATGAAAACATACATGCCGCATGCATATTGTGTCAGTCCGCTCACTGTAAAGGCATAATGTATTTCATTGATTTCATCCCGCAAAATAATGTCATCACCGGTTTTTATTTTAAACTTTTCTGCAAATGACGACGAAACTGTCACTTTATTTTTTCCTTCCTCTATGTCACCTTGAAAATAAGGATTATCTTGAGCAATTCCCAGTAATGTAACATCCATATTATTGCCCCAAATTTCTTTTTTAAGAGTAACGGCACAGGCAGATTCTCCTCCAATTGGCACATTGACATCCGGATACTTGTATGTATACATATAGGAAAAGCGAACGTCCTCGTATACTTGATTTTTCATTCTCATAATTCCCTGTTGACAGTTTAGACCAATCATCACAACGAGCAGACAGACAAACATTGCCCCTAATACAGTCAAACTTGTTCGGCCTTCTCTAAAAATCTGGCGAATGCGAAAGGCATTGATAAATCCGAGTTTTTCTAACTTTAATTGCTTTTTACTGCCCTGTTTTTTTTCATTTCGAAGCAAGGAAAGTGCTGAACTTTTTAATCTTTTTTTAATAACATAATAATTTATTAAAAGTGCCATGAAGGAAGGTAAAATAAGTCCGTATGCCCAAACATACAGGGGAATCGATACTTTAAAATCAGGCATCGAGCACATCATTTGGTATTCCTTCGTCTGCCAGCGGGCGCCATAGAAATAAGCGAACAGCGTTCCTGTCAGTCCACCAATAAAAGTAACAACGATTGGTATCACCATATAATGCCCAAGCAGCTGTTTGTCATTGAATCCCATGGAATAAAGTGTTCCAATCACTGCGCTTTCTTTATCTACTGCATTCACCACAAATACCGAAATCACATAGGAAAATAGAAAAAGAACAATAATTCCGGCAAAAATACCGGCAATTTTATTAATAACAATATCATCTTCTGCATATCCGATTCTGGGGTTATCATTTGACTCTAAAAACATCGTAATATTTTGTTTCTCATAATCCTGCAAATATTGCCGCAGTTCTTTATGTGTCATATCGCCGTTTAAACGATAGCTATATAAATAATTAACACTCTGCAAGCTTTCTGCCAATTCATATATTTCATGAAAGCCTCCTTCGGTAACAAAAATCGTCCCAAATACTCCGATTTCCCCTCCTGCATCAGACAAATTTCTAGTCATCATATTATAATCCGGCGTAGAACCAATGCCGCAGACAATCAACTCTTTTGATCCGATCTTAATACTATCCCCTAATGAAATATGATTCTTTAATGCATATATCTTCTCTACTAAAGCCTCATGATTCTCCACCGGAATTTCCCCTTCTGAAAGTGCCGCCAGATTGATCTTTTCCCGATTTTTAAACACCCTTAAAACCGTATCATCTTGACCTGCAAAGTCCAGATAAAAGTTTTCTTCGATACTTATTTTCTTTTTATGAAGATTACTTTTTAGTTCCTCCTCCATTGGCAGAAGTAACGCAAATTCACCATCTTCAATAAAATGATTGGTCTCGTTTTCTTCTGAGCATTTGATTACCGTTTCCGCTCCCCCTATCGTAGTGATAATAACAAAAACACCTATGGAAATGAGAAAAAACAAAGCTAAATACCTTGAAAAGTTAGTTCTTATATCTCTTATTATTCTTTTTCCTAATATTCTTTTCATATTCCCCCTCCTACCATTCAATATTAGCAGCACTCATTCTAACTTCATTGATATAATCTTTTCGGATTACACCGTCCTTTAAATCCAGTACCCTGTGAGCCATATCCTTTGTAGCTTTATTATGAGTGACAATAAGCATGGTTGTTCCATACTTTTTATTTACTTTTTCAAGTAAGATTAAAATTTCTTTTGCGGTCTGAGAATCAAGTGCCCCCGTTGGTTCATCACACAATAATAATTTGGGATTTTTTATTAGTGCCCTTGCAATTGCACATCTTTGCTGCTGTCCCCCTGACAGCTGTGCTGGAAACTTATTTTGATGCTCAGTTAATTCAAGTGTTTCTAGCAGCTCTGCCATTTCTAAGGGCTGCTTCGTTAAATACTGGCAAACCTGAATATTTTCTTTTACTGTTAAATTTGGCACTAAATTATAAAACTGAAAAATAAACCCCAAGTAATCGCGGCGATAAAGCAAAAGCTTTTTTTGGCTCATCACACCGATATTATTGTCATCCACCCATATTTCCCCGCCGTTAATTTCATCAAGCCCTCCAATTACATTTAGCATCGTAGATTTACCAGAGCCGGAGGGACCTAGAATAACTACTATTTCTCCTTTTGAAATTAAAGTATTGACTCCCCGCAGTACTTCTACGTAGCTGCCGCCTTCACCAAAACTTTTTCTTACATTCATAACTTTTACAAACATTTTTTTCTCCTCTCCTATCTTACTTACAGAAGCCTTTAGCTTTTACATAACAGTGTTATGTAACGTTATGTTTAAAAGCATATCGGT
>CAYPIB010000125.1:0-6339 GCA_964410675.1 uncultured Roseburia sp. | reverse complement strand
CCTCTCCTTAGGTGAAAAATTATATATGTCAAAGATTTCATTGGATACGGCAGGGATATTAGGCTGGACGATAGTCATTGTAACGCTTGCCTTTTTATTTAAAAAGATCTTTCTGCTTATTTTGAACTTTGCAGGGAATGTTACGATTATCCCCCAAAGCAAAAAAATAGAAGGAATCGTTATACCGTCGGGGAATATTAATATAGAAGGTATAAATAAGAAGTTTGGTAAAAAACAGGTCTTTGATAACTTTCGGTTGCGGCTTAACAAAGGACAATGTTACTGCCTGATGGGGGAATCCGGAGCTGGCAAAACAACACTTTTAAGAATCCTTGCAGGTTTAGAAAAACCAGATCAGGGGAAGATTGTATATGAACAAAAGGAACAATATGTATCGATGCTGTTTCAGGAAGGCAGGCTATTTGAGCAATTAAATGCCATCGAAAATATAATGTTATTTTGCGGCAATAGGGAAAAGGCATTTAATCATCTATGCCAATTGCTTCCGGAGGATAGTTTGTATAAGCCTGTGCAGCAATTAAGCGGAGGGATGAAACGACGGGTTGAATTAGTTCGTGCAGTGGCTGCAGACAGCAATACAATCCTACTAGATGAACCATTCAATGGATTGGATGAAGAGAATAAAAAAAGGGCAATAAAATATCTTTTGTCGAATATTGGCGAGCGAATTTTAGTCATTTCTACCCATAATCAGGAAGATAATACACTCATAAATGGCGAAATTATCACGATTATTTTATAAAACTAAAAAAAATCTAAAATGAGTGATTCACAATAGTTTTTGCTTCCTTTTTAAATAAAAGCATGGTATAATCGTAGAATGACTGTGATTATAAAGAGTTATTTTGATAACATTTTTAAGGAGGAAACAAATAAAAATGAGTTTACAGGTAGAGAAACTGGAAAAGAACATGGCGAAGCTGACGATCGAAGTTTCACAGGAAGAAATGAACAAAGCAGTAGACGCAGCTTATCAGAAAAATAAAGGGCAGATTAGTATTCCTGGTTTCCGTAAAGGAAAAGTACCGCGTGCAATGGTAGAAAAAATGTACGGAAAGGGAATCTTTTTGGAAGAAGCTGCAAACAGTGTTATTCCATCTGCATATGAAAACGCATTGACAGAATTTGAAGAAGAGGTTGTGTCTTCACCAGAGATCAGTGTAGTAGAATTAGTGCCGGAAAAGCCATTTATTTTCTCTGCTTTAGTAGCATTAAAGCCGGAAATTGAGCTTGGTAAATATAAAGGTGTTAAAATTGAAAAGATTGATTCCAAAGTAACAGAAGAAGAAATCATAAAAGAAATCGACAAAGAAAGAGAAAGCAATGCAAGAACTATATCCGTCACTGACCGTGCAGTTAAAGATGGTGATATGACAGTGATTGACTTTGAAGGCTTTGCAGATGGTGTTGCTTTTGAAGGCGGTAAAGGTGAAAATTATCCTCTTACGATTGGTTCCGGTGCATTTATCCCAGGATTTGAGGAGCAGGTAATTGGTGCTTTCCTTGAAAAAGAATTAGAAGTCAAGGTTACATTCCCAGAGGATTATCAGGCAGAGGAATTAAAGGGAAAAGAAGCTGTATTTAAAGTAACCGTGAAAGAAATCAAAGAAAAAGAATTACCGGAATTGGATGATGAATTTGCATCAGAAGTTTCTGAGTTTGATACACTTGATGAATACAAAAATGATGTTAAGACAAAATTAGCAGAAAAGAAGGAAAAAGAAGTAAAAGATAAAAAAGAACAAGCTGTTGTTGAGGCAATCATCGAAGATTCTAATATGGAAATTCCGGAAGCTATGATTACTACAACACAGAGACAAATGGTAGATGAATTTGCACAGCGTATTCAGATGCAGGGACTGAGTATTGACCAGTATATGCAGTTTACAGGATTAAATGCAGATAAGATGTTTGAACAGGTTCGCCCGCAGGCTGAAATGAGAATTAAATCAAGATTAGTATTAGAAGCTGTTGCAGCGGCAGAGAAGCTTGAAGCTGCTGAAGAAGATTATGAAAAAGAAATTGAAAAAATGGCAAGTATGTATCAGATGGAAGCTGATAAGGTAAAAGAAATGGTTGGCGAAAATGGCAAGACAGAAATTATGAAGGATCTTGCTGTTACCAAGGCAGCAGAATTTGTAACTGCACAGGCAAAGGAAAAATAAAGCCGGCAGAACAACTGATAAACTATTGTGCCTAGGAGGTTTTTATATGAGTTTAGTACCTTACGTCATTGAACAGACAAGCAGAGGAGAAAGATCCTATGATATCTATTCTAGACTTTTAAAGGAAAGAATTATTTTTTTAGGAGAAGAAGTAAATGAAGTAACGGCAAGCCTTATTGTTGCCCAGCTGTTATTTTTAGAAGCAGAAGACACAGAAAAGGATATAAACCTTTATATCAATAGTCCGGGTGGCTCGGTAACGGCCGGTATGGCCATCTATGATACGATGCAGTACATTAAATGTGATGTATCAACAATGTGTATTGGCATGGCTGCCAGTATGGGTGCATTTTTATTGGCCGGAGGTACAAAAGGAAAACGTCTGGCACTTCCAAATGCCGAAATCATGATTCATCAACCGTTAGGTGGTGCACAGGGACAGGCTACGGAAATTGAAATTGCAGCAAGACATATTTTAAAAACAAAAGAGAAACTGAACCGTATTTTATCCGAGAATACAGGTCAACCTTTTGACGTCATCGCAGCAGATACAGATAGAGACAACTGGAAAACGGCACAAGAGGCTATGGCCTACGGGTTAATTGACCATGTTGTTGATAAACGCGTGAAGACTGAGGAAAAATAGGAAATATTAAGAAGATATTGAGGAATTATGATATGGCAGGAAAGAATTCTGATGAAAAAATACGATGTTCATTCTGCAACAAAACTCAGGATCAGGTAAGAAAGCTGATTGCAGGTCCTATAGGCGTATATATTTGCGATGAGTGCGTTGAGTTATGCTCTGATATTATTGATGAAGAGTATGAAGATGAAGATGTGAGTGAAGAATTAGAAATCAATCTTTTAAAGCCGGCAGAAATTAAAGAATTTCTAGATGATTATGTAATTGGACAGGATGAGGCAAAAAAGGTATTATCAGTAGCAGTTTATAATCACTATAAAAGAGTAACTGCGCCTAAAAATATGGACATTGAGCTTCAAAAAAGCAATATTCTTATGCTTGGACCAACAGGAAGCGGAAAGACGTTTTTGGCACAAACTCTGGCAAATATAATTAACGTACCTTTTGCGATAGCAGATGCTACTGCATTAACAGAAGCAGGATATGTTGGTGAGGATGTAGAGAACATTCTGCTTAAACTCATTAATGCAGCTGATTATGATATTGAACGGGCTGAACATGGTATTATTTATATTGATGAAATTGACAAGATTACAAAGAAAAGTGAGAATGTTTCAATTACCCGAGACGTTTCAGGTGAGGGTGTACAGCAGGCACTTTTAAAAATTATTGAAGGTACGGTTGCAAGTGTACCTCCACAAGGCGGACGTAAACATCCGCATCAAGAATTATTACAAATTGATACAACGAATATTCTATTTATTTGCAGCGGGGCATTTGATGGACTTGAGAAAATTGTTGAAACAAGATTAGACCGTAAGTCGATTGGTTTCAACGTAGATGTCGACAGCCACTCAAGCAAAGATTTAGGAAAGATATTTAAAGAAGTAACCCCACAAGACTTTGTTAAATTTGGTTTGATTCCGGAGTTTGTAGGCCGTATGCCGATTAGTGTTTCTCTGGAAGGACTTGATGAGGATGCACTAATGCAAATTCTGACAAAGCCTAAAAATGCTTTGATTAAACAGTACCAAAAAATGTTTGAATTAGATCATGTAAAACTTAATTTTGAGCCTGAAGCAATCAATTTAATTGCGAAACAGGCTTTAGAACACAAAACTGGCGCAAGAGGACTTCGTTCGATATTAGAAAAGCTGATGATGGAAATTATGTTTGATATTCCTTCAGATGATACAATAGAGAGCTGTCTGATTACAAAGGAGTCAGTAATTGGTGAAAGCGGACCATTAGTGGTGCATAGAGAACTAGAGAGACGAGCAAAGTAAGAATGAGAGGGTGTTGTGAATTTCCACGACACCCTTGTTATTACTTACAAAAGCGTTAGGAGTGAGATAAAATGTCAACAGAGCAAATGACAATGCCGGTAGTGGCTCTTAGAGGACTTACCATATTCCCGGAAATGATTATACATTTTGATTTAAGCAGAAAGCAGTCCAAAGCAGCAATAGAGAAAGCTATGCTGACAGATCAGACAATATTTTTAGTAACGCAGAAAAATTCAGAAGCAAATGAAATCAATTTTGATTCTGTTTATCATATAGGAACAATTGCCAAGATTAAACAGGTAATGAAGCTGCCAAGTGAAAATATTCGCGTGCTTGTAGAAGGAGAGAGAAAAGCAGAATTTCTTAAGGCTACCGACGAAAAAGAATATTTAGAAGGCATTTGCCGTTTTCTTCCTACGGTAGAGGATATTGACGAAGAGCATGAGGAGGCAATGAGCCAGCAGCTAAAGGAAATGTTTAGTGAGTTTTGCAGCTATTATCAAAAGGGCGCAAAGGGTATTGTTGCGCATGTAGAAGAAATGACTGGTTTAGAAGATATCATTAAGCAAATAGCAATTTCATCCCCCTTTCATTACGATAAAAAACAGAAGATTTTAGAAACTGTTTCTTTAACTGAGAGCTATCATGTGATTGCTGAAATCTTGCAGCAGGAAGTCCAGGTAGCTAGGATTAAAGCTGAACTGGCAGATAATATTAAGCAAAAATTAGAAAAGAACCAAAGAGATTATATATTACGGGAGCAGCTAAGTTATTTAAAGGAAGAACTGGGCGAAAAAACCGACACCTCCACTGAGGCAGAAGAATTTCGCAAGATGCTGTCAAAGCTTAAGGCATCAAAGAAAGTAAAAGAAAAAATAGATAAATCAATTAAGCGGTTTGAGAGCATAGCGGGGAGCAGCGCTGAAAGTGTAGTGGAACGCACATATTTACAAAATCTTCTTGAAATGCCATGGGACAAGGCTTCCAAAGATAGTATGGATTTGGTAAAGGCGGAAAAAATATTAAATGAGGATCATTACGGTTTAGAGAAGGTTAAGGAGCGTATGATTGAATTTTTAGCTGTACGTATTCTTACTAAAAAAGGAACCAGCCCTATTATTTGCTTGACCGGACCTCCGGGTACAGGTAAAACTTCGATTGCAAAAAGCGTTGCAAGAGCATTAAATAAAAAATATGTACGTATTAGTCTTGGGGGCATTCGGGATGAAGCAGAAATTCGCGGCCATCGAAAAACTTATATCGGCTCTATGCCGGGAAGAATTGCAATGGCGGTGAAGGAGGCGGGAGTCAAAAATCCACTTATGCTTTTAGATGAAATAGATAAAATCGGTTCCGACTTTAAGGGAGACACCGCTTCGGCGCTTTTAGAGGTTTTAGACAGTGCACAGAATAAAAAGTTTAGAGACCATTATTTAGAAATACCAATTGATTTGTCGGAAGTACTTTTTATTACGACCGCAAATGATTTATCCAAAGTAGCACAGCCGTTAAAGGACCGGATGGAAATTATTGAGGTGTCGGGCTATACAGCAAATGAAAAGTTTCATATTGCTAAGGAGCATTTGGCAGGGAAACAGCGGAAGAAGCATGGGCTGCTTGATAAACAGCTTGTTATATCGGATAAGGCAATCAGAGATATCATTAAAGGTTATACAAGAGAAGCCGGAGTTCGTGAGCTAGAAAGAAAGATTGGTGAAATATGCCGCAAGAGTGCGAGAAATATTCTTGAAAACTCAGATACCCAAATTCGTGTAAGCGGTAATAATATAGAAAAATTTTTAGGTAAGCCCAAATATACTCAAGATAAAATTAATAAAAAGGATGAAGCAGGCGTTGTGAGAGGACTGGCTTGGACGAGTGTCGGCGGTGATACATTAGAGATTGAAGTCAATGTAATGCCGGGAAAGGGACATCTTGTTCTCACCGGTAAGCTTGGTGATACGATGAAGGAATCAGCCAAAACGGGGCTTAGTTATATTCGCTCCATTGCGATGCAATATGAAATTCCAGTGGACTATTTTGAAAAGCATGATATTCATATCCATGTTCCGGAAGGAGCAGTGCCTAAGGATGGACCGAGTGCCGGAATTACAATGGCAACCGCAGTTTTATCGGCAATTACAGGTATAAAGGTGAATAGACTCGTTGCCATGACCGGTGAAATCACATTACGCGGAAGGGTTCTCCCGATTGGAGGCTT
>CAYPIB010000124.1:0-6366 GCA_964410675.1 uncultured Roseburia sp. | reverse complement strand
TTTTAAAACATTTGGAAAAATATTTTTCATCACGATAACCTACTTTATAGGCAATTTCATAATTCTTTAAATACCCTTGCTCCAGATAGATACATGCGCGCTCGATTCGAATCGAGTTAATCAAATCACTGAATCCATAACTGCGATACTGTGAAAGGAGTGTCGAAAGATAACCTGCTGTTATTCCTGCATGTTCGGCTGCCTGCTGCGCTGAAATGTCTTCATGATAATGCTCTCTTATATACTGCTCTGCACGCAAAATTGCCATCGGAACATCTTCTTTTTCTATCATCTCTTCTGGATTTTCCCTTCCATATATTTCATCTGCTATTTGATTGATGAGTGCTAAAATATCCGAGGAACGAGTCGGTTTTAACAAATATTCCTTAGCACCGCAGCGCAGAGCCTGCTGTGCATATTTAAACTCATCATAACCACTAAGTACAATTGTTACCGGCATAATTCCCATTTCAGAAGCTTCCTTCATAACCTCCACACCATTTTTAAGCGGCATTCTTACATCCAGCAGCATGATTTCCGGCCGGTGAAGTACAATTAAATCCAATGCCTGCTGCCCATTTTCTGCCGTATAAATTCTGTCGAACCGGTCTGTGTGAAGCTGTAGATATTTGCAAATTCCCATCCGTACTGCATTTTCATCATCCGCTATCAACAACTTTTTAAGCATTATTCTAATCCTTTCTCTCGAAAAATTTGCAGAATAATTTTTGTTCCTTTACCTGGTGCACTGTCGACCTTCATCTCAAAACGTTCATGATACATAAGTGTCAATCGTTCTTTTACGTTCTTGATTGCATACCGTCCTATACGATGTCCCTTATAACTCTCGCCGTCATCGGTATTTAAAATAGACTTTACCTGTTCTTCATTCATACCAATTCCGGTATCTTCTATAATAAACTCAATACCATTTGGAATTGTCCTTCCACCAACATAAATGCTGCATGGAACATCCATATTTTCAAAACCATGTACGACAGCGTTTTCTACAAATGGCTGTAGTATTAATTTAGGAATACATTCATTCTCTATTTCCTCTTCTATATCAATCTTATATTCCAATCGCTTTGTAAACCGCATCTTTTGTATCGTCAGATATTGCTTAACCAAATCAATTTCCTGTAAAACCGTCGTAACACTTTTTCCTTCGCCGAGTACCTGTCGAAACAAATTACTAAGTGCTAAAATATTTTCTGCAATTTCCTCATGATTTGCTTCTTGTGCCTGCCAATACAAAGAACCCAAAGTGTTATACAAAAAGTGAGGATTAATCTGTGCCTGAAGTGCTGTCAATTCACTTTCCTTCTCCCTAAGCTCCATTACATAATTTTCATCAATCAGCTGCTTAATATCTGTTACCATCTGGTTAAAGCAGCTTGCAACCTCTCCGACTTCATCACTGGTTTCCACATCAACCTGCTGCTCAAAATCTCCCTTTCTAAATTCTGCCATTGCCAGATTTACTTTTTTTAATGGCTTAGTCACAATATTTGATACAAGGCTAAGCACTGGAAAGAGTCCGATTAAGATTCCAAAAAGCATAAGAATAGGCGCATATGCAATTCCAATAAGCTGATTGACAATATCACTTTTAGAGATAAAAAGAAAAACCATCTGTCCACTGTCATCATTGCTTTGTAAATATACTACTTTATCTTTATATTCTAAAATATGAGTACCTTTTTTATTTATTTGTTGTTGGTTAAATTCCTTTAGGAATTGTTTTTCTGTTTTTGAATCTACCACGCCACAGGAAAGCAGCTTTTCCCCTTCCGCATTCAGAACAAGAATACCTTCTGCTTCGCTTTCCATAGCGGATTTACATATATCCAGATATTTAGCTGCATCCGCTCCTATTACCAAATAACCTAAAGCCTTCTTTTTTGATAAATCATATATTTCCCGATAAAAAACAATTTTCTCGCTCTGATTTGCCCAATAAACATCGGATGAGTTCTTGCTTATCAGCTTCCAGCTTTTTTTTCCCTTCTTCCTAAGCGCCTCCTGATACATCGCCGTTTCCTTTATCTTATCAGACGGAATATGTGAACTGGAATCCAGACAGCGCAGATAGGGATGGACACCATTCTCCGGATAAATACCCAGCGTTTTAATGTAACCCTTAATCGCCAGTGTATCTTCTATAAAGAGCATCGGCGCCTCATCTCGCCACAACTTAGTTTTCTTATTTAATTCTTCTACCTCATTGGATTTTAATTTTAAAATATTTAAAATATCACTGTTGATACAAATATAAGTAGACATTTCTGATACATTTTGATTTAATTCCGCCAAGCTGTTATCCAAATTTTGAACTCTGTTCATTGAGCGCATATCCTGCTCTTTTGATATCTTAGAATAATTTACGAGAAACATGACAGCGCTAATAAACAGTAGGATGGGAGTAACTACCATATAACAATAAAAAATGATTTTCTTCTTTATACTCAAATTATTTATGCGCTGCTTCCATTTCATCTTTTTTACCCTTTGACTGCTCCCATTGCAACACCTTTCGTAATGTGTTTATTAAGGATTATATAAACGATAACGGCCGGGGCTGCAGTCAATGCCATAACTGCAAACTGAACCGCATAATTAGAAGAATATTGCCCTGTAAATTCCAAAACCGAGAACGGAAGTGTTTTCCATTTTGGTGAGCTTAAATATGTACTTGCCATCATAAACTCATTCCAGTTATTTAAAAATGTCATAATTGATACTGTAGCGATGGATGATTTCAGTAATGGAGTCACAATTTGAAATACGATTCTGTAAATTCCGCATCCGTCGATGACTGCTGCCTCTTCTAATTCCATTGGTATCGAATCCAAAAAACTTGTCATCAGAAACAGCGCCTGTGGAAGTGAAAAGGCAATGTACGGTATCAAAAGAGCCCATATCGTATCTGTTATATTCAACATATTATAAATTTTGTAATTTGGCAATAATGTTGCATGGATTGGTATCATCATTCCGAGAAGTAAAATTGTTTTTACGATACCGCTAAGCTTCCAGTTCATTCTGCGGCAGGCGAAGGCTGCCATAATTGAAATCAAACTAACAAAAATCATAGCTAAAGTATTGATTAAAAAACTGTTTTTTAAATATTGCTGAAAATGTCCGTCTATAAATGCCTTTACATAATTTCCCCACTGTATTTTCTCTGGGATAATAAGTAATCCACTGGTGAATAATTCATTACTGCTTGCCAAAGAAAAATCTATCAGCCAAATTAAAGGGAAAATCTGAATAATTGCTACGATTGATAGGACAATCCAAAAAATGGTATTTCCTAATGTCAGTTTTCTTTTATCATTATGCATTTATGATAGCACCCCCCTTTTCTCACGTTTATCTGAAAAAGCTATATTAAGGAAAATTGTCGCTGCAATACAGATAATAATAAATACAACACTGATAGCATTACCGTATCCATACTTAAAGGCTTTAAATGCCTGCTGATATAAATAATTCGCCGTAAATTGCGTACTATCTCCAGGACCTCCATTTGTTAATAGATAGACTGTCTCCATTTGTTTCAATGCTGAAATAATTGCCATTGTTACATTAACCTGAATCACTGATTTCATCTGGGGCAGGGTAATTCGCAAAAAAGCCTGACGGTTATTAGCTCCATCAATAGCTGCTGCTTCATATAAAACAGGATCAATATTTTTAATTCCCGTATAGTAAATCAGCATTCCCCATCCGAATCCATGCCAAATCAAAACAACAAGCACCGACCATATTGCAATGTTAGAATCAAACCAATTTATTTTACCGGTATAACCGAATGCTTTTAAAACATTATTTAAAAGTCCAAAGTCGGGATTATATATAAATTTCCAAAGATATGCAATGACAGCTACTGATATGACATTAGGGATAAAGTATACACACCTAAAAAATCCCTCTGCTTTTCCTTGGAGTTTATCTAACACTGCAGCAACAATCATTGCCAGCGGATGCTGAATACAAATAAAGCCGATCGCTAAAAGCAGTGAATGCCAGAGTGATTTCCAGAAAGTCTTATCTTGCGCCAAGACTTTATAATTGTCCATGCCGATAAATGTTACTGCCCCCATTCCCGAGTAGTCTGTAAATCCATAGTAAATACTTAGGCAGATAGGAGTAAGTATGGCAAATAAGAATACCAGAATTGCAGGCAATACCAGGGATAAAATCACCAGTTTATTGCTATATAATTTCTTCATGTTCTATTCCTCCGAATTATATTAAGTGCCAGTCTCTCCGCGGACTACACATCCTTACGGAGTTTAAAATAAAACAGCTGTCCTGAATACTATTTTCAGGACAGCTCAAATGCATCATTCTTTATTGGCAAGCCTGCCCAATCAACGCTAAGAACTCATCTACTGTACTGACTCCGTTTGTCACGCTTTGAATTTCACTTTCAATACATGTCTTAAATACAGAAGGCCCGCAGTCATTAATAGGAGTACCTGATAAGCTTGCAGCATTATTTGCAATGTCAACAATCTGTTTCTGAAGCTCTGTTTCATCTCCGGTCATATATTCTGACTGATCCTGTGCAGACATTCCGACACCGTTTTCCCAACCATATTTTGAAAGCTTATCCGGCTGGTACATATAGTTTAAGAACTTAATGGCCTCCTCTTTTACTTTAGATTCTGCCCCTACTGCATATCCTCCGCCATTCCATGCGGCAATATCATTTGCCTGGCCTTTCCCGCCTTCAACGATAGGCATAGTAAATACGCGGATATTAGTTCTGATTTCTTCCGGAATATCTTCCTTCACTGCCATTGATGAGTCCCAGCTTCCCATATAGAACATAGCTGCCTGACCATTTGTAAATAAGTTCATTGCTGTTCCATAATCCTGAGAATCATATCCATCCTGGAATAAACCTGCTTCCACAGAGCTTCTCATTAATTCTGTTGCTTCCTTAAATGCCGGTGCACTAAAATCACCATTCTTTATTGCTTCGGAAACTATTTCCTGTGTACCGCCATTGATTTTATTTACTAAATCAGTCAGATAGATTGCCATCGGCCAGCCATCTCCTCCATCCATTGCTAGAGGGATGATATCCTTTGCCTTAATCTCTTTTCCAAGCTCTAACAGCTCATCATAAGTGGTAGGGATTTCCCAGCCATTATCAGTAAATATTTTCTGGTTATAATAAAATACTGCAATATCTGTATTTCTTGGAAGTCCGTACAATTTTCCTTCCTTTTTAAAGCCATCTAATGAGCCATCCACAAACTTATAATCTGCATAATCAGCCTCATTCAGTTCTGCCAGAACACCGGCATCCAAAACCTCATCAAGGAAAGAAGGCTGTCCCCAGATACTCACTACATCTGGCATTCCATCCATTGCATATGCTTTAAACTTTGTTTTGTATGACTCCTCATCAAGAGCTTCCACTTCGATTTTGACATTCGGATTTTCTCCCATATATTCGTCAATAATCATTTGTTCAACTAATCCCTGACCACTTGTACGTTCCGGCAGGTTCGAAAATACTTTTAAGGTAATATCTTCAACATCAGTATCTGTTTCTGGCTCTGCCTCCTCAGTAGTATCTGTGACCTCTTCCTCTTGACTGTCCTCAGTTGTCGCTGTTACATTGTCATTACTTCCGCATCCAATGATTGCTGTAGAAACCATTGTCAATGCCAGAATTGTTGCAAGAATTCTTTTCTTCATTGTTTCATCCTCCCTAATTGTTCTGTTAGTTGTTCTGTTGCATTGATTATAGCACCCGGACTACAGCGGAAACAGATAACTAATTTCTAAAAAAGTGTAATATTTTCGAATAGCAATCATTTTATATATCTTTCACTGCATATATTTTTTACTCTTTCTTTCACTAATTAATGTCATATTTTATCATTCAATTTCATAATATTTATAGACAATCTTAAAGCGTGAATACAATATGAAATCAAAAAACAGAAGCGAACTTATCATCGCAATTCTTATTCCTTTAGTCGTTGGCTCCTTTTCAGCTCTTTTAAGCGGCAGAATGTCAACGTATGCTGCATTAAATAGACCTGCATTAAGTCCACCCGCAATTCTTTTTCCAATCGTTTGGACAATACTTTATATTTTAATGGGCATATCATCTTACATAATTTATACCTCCCAAAGTCCTGATGCACCGAAGGCATTAAAAACCTATTTTCTACAGCTGTTCTTTAATTTTTGCTGGAGTATCATATTTTTTAGATTCTCATTCTATTTATTTGCCTTTTTATGGCTCGTAGTATTAATTATTTTGATATGTATCATGATAAAACAATTTTATAATATAAATAAGACCGCGGCATATTTGCAAATTCCATATTTGCT
>CAYPIB010000123.1:4755-6424 GCA_964410675.1 uncultured Roseburia sp. | reverse complement strand
TTTCCTTCATAGAATAAATCGGCTGGTAAAATACGTCTATTTTTTCTTCTTTCAGAGCCCAGCGCAAAATTGTCTCGGCATCATCGATTTCCTGCTTCTTAAGAAGCTCTTCTTCATTGATTGGAATAACAGTTCCCTTACCTCTGCGTAAACATTCCTTTGAAAAATAATGTACCATATCAGCAAGCTGCTGTGGTTCGGAAATGAGAGAGCAATCAGTTAAATAGCAAATTCCGACAGACAGATTGATTTCAACATCGATGCCAAATAAAGCCCAAGGCTTCTTAAACCTTTGCTCTATCTTATCAAGGGCCTCAAGCATATCCCTAAAATTTCCAAATATAGCTGTAAACTCCAAGTTAGAACTGCAAAAAACAATATCACCCTTTAGAGATTCTAAAAAACGAGCAACCATTTGAATAATACGCTTTGCACTATCTGTACCAAAGGTATCACTTACAAAACGGAAATCATCAAATGTTATTGAAATAAGTGCACATTTTTTATTTTGACTGATTACCTCTTTCATATAGGATAAAAAAGCATCTGTCGTAAAACAACCGGATATTTTATCTATATTATCCTCCGGATTTTCAAGACGCATGTACATAAATAATGTTGAAAGTGCAAGAATATATCCCGCAAAAGGACACTCTGGATAAAACTGCTTAATCACACCGATAACAAAACATGCTGCCAAAACTATCCAAACAGAATTACGCCTCTTTTGATCCATATATTTACGATGGTAAAAAGTAAATATAAGACAGCTCACGATATAAAACAGCTCATAGACATATGCAATTTTAACTGCTGGTCCAAATTGGTAAATTCCACCGGTTCCCCATGAATAATATATGTCAAAGCTTACTAAAATAAAAGGTAAAAAGATCATCGGCATAAATAACACTTTAAGCGCCAGCGGAATACTTTTAGAATCTCCATATACGTCTATCAGAGCATAGAACATCAAAATACAAATAACCATTGGAAACGTAAATAAATACGTCTTAGAAATTATTTCATTTAGCAAATTCTGTGCTCCAGAAAATGCCTCAATCGAAATAACCGCCGCAATGTCAAAAATAAGTGACACAGCAACAACTAAAAGCATATACGAATATACCTTTTGCGAAATCAATTGTAATGATTTTTGTCTAATAAAGGCAAAAATAATAAAAAAAATAAGCAAAAGGGCACAGATTTGAAACTGGATATGTAAAATCATGCTGTTGTCCTCCATTTTTTCAGTTATTAATATTATATCTAATTCTTAATACTATTTCAATCTATTTTAGCTATTATTGAATTTACATTTTTTTATTTTATTCATAAATATACGATTTTACAACAAAATATTTATCTTTCCTTTGTTAACAGAATAAGTTAATATAAATATAATAAAACTTTCAATTTTCACCAATTTTAGATAAAGGAGATTATTCATGGAAATAGAACGAAAGTACCTGATAACAACACCCCCAAAAACCCTTTCACAGTATCACTCAAAGGAGTTGGAACAAGGGTATTTATGCACCTCTCCTGTCGTTAGAATACGCCGGGAAGACAGCGAATATTATTTAACTTATAAAGGCAGGGGTTTAATGATACGTGAAGAATATAATCTGCCTTTGACAAAAGAAGCTTACGAACATCTTTTTCCCAAAAT
>CAYPIB010000123.1:0-4745 GCA_964410675.1 uncultured Roseburia sp. | reverse complement strand
CCCTGAAAAAGACGGGCTTACCATTGAACTGGACTTTTTCCACGGCCCTAAGCATAACGGACTGATTATGGCCGAAGTTGAATTTTCTAGTGAAGAACAAGCCAATGCTTACACTCCGCCCGATTGGTTTTCTATCGAAGTGACAAATAACCCCGCCTATCATAATTCTAATATGATATAAAGTTATAAAAATAGTGTCATAAATTAAAATAATTTATGACACTATTTTACGTTTTATATTATATAGACCTGGTACTTTCTCTTATGACCAAATTTGCTTGAAATTCCTTTTTTTGATGTTTTCTCTTTCCTGAAATAACATCAAAAAGTAAAGCTATTGTCTCTTTCGCCATTGCCTCAATTGGCTGTTCTAACGTTGTAAGACTAGGAACAACATATTTCCCATATTCAATCCCGTCATATCCAATTACCGAATAATCCTTAGGGACACTCTTTCCGGCCTCGTAGATGGCCCTCATTGCACCGACTGCCATCATGTCTGAAATAACATAAAGTGCACTGAATTCTTCTCCACTTTCCAAAAGTTCCTTCGTCACTTGGTACCCATTCTCAATAGAATACTGCTCCAACTCCGGTTTCATAAACCTTACCATTTCCTCGCGAAACGGTATTGCCCTTTCTTCCAGTGCCTTCTTATATCCAATCAGCCGAAGCTTACCAATACTTTCATCCTCTATACTGGCAGCAATCATTGCAATGTTGCTGTGTCCATTCTCAATCAAATAATCTACTACTTTTGCACTTTCCTTTACATCATCAATTGAGACAATCGAGTATAGACCTTGAAGCTCTTTATCAAGTGGGTTCCCTACAGTACTCATGACCATTGGTACCTTGAGCAGAGAAAGCTTTTCTTCTCTCTGGTAAAAATACCCGCCGAGAAAAATAATTCCCTTCAGCCTTTTTTCTTTTACAAGCTCCAGAGCAACATCTACTTCATCTTCCTCAAACTCAACATGATGAATGACTAAACTATACTTCTTCTTTTTTGTCTCTGCTTCAATGATTTTTACCATGCTGGAAAAGAAGGGATTACTCATACCTTTTACCAATACAGCAATGCATTTAGCATCTGTGCGTTTTAAATTTCTCGCACTATTATTCGGAACATAACCATACTCCTTTATTACTTCCATAATCATCTGTTTTGTCTCAATGTTAATGTCCGGATGATTATTGATTGCCCTAGAAACCGTACTGACTCCTACACCGCATATTTTTGCTATATCTTTTATCGTTACTTCTTCCATATGGTTACTAACCTGCCTTTTAATGATCTACTCTATAGACGACAGTATGTTTGGGTCATTTCGAACATTTTTTTAGCCACTTCTTCTGTAAACTGTCCATCCAAAAGTCTCCACTTCCAATTCTCTCCCAAGGTGGATGGGATATTAATTCTTGCCTCTGCACCAAGTGCAAGATAATCCTGCATTGGAATAATTGAAGTTTCAGCTACGCTTGACATACAAGCTCTTATAAATGCCAGATTAATATCTCTATTGCTGCGAATATTTAAGTACTTCTTTGCAAATGCTTTATCCTTTCGTGGACAAGTTGACCACCAGCCCATAATCGTATCGTTATCGTGGGTACCGGTATAGACAATGCAATTGCTTTTATAATTGTGTGGGAGGTAATCACTTTCTTCCCTGGAATCAAAAGCGAACTGCAATATTTTCATACCCGGATATCCAGTCTTTTTTACGAGCTTTGTTACTGTTTCTGTTAAAAAACCTAAATCCTCTGCTATAACTTTTTTCTTGCCAAGCTTTTCCTTGAGTACTTTAAACAGCTCATAACCCGGCCCTTTGATCCATTCGCCAATCTCTGCTGTTTCATTTCCGTATGGAATTTCATAATACTCATCAAAACCCCTAAAATGGTCTATACGCACAACATCATAAATTTTATAACAGTATGCAATCCTCTTAACCCACCAATCATAACCGGTCTTTTTATGATATTCCCAATCATATAATGGATTTCCCCAAAGCTGCCCCGTTGCTGAAAATGCATCCGGAGGGCAGCCTGCAACTGCAATTGGGGTTAAGGTATCGTCAAACTGGAAAAGCTCTGGATTCGCCCATGTATCTGAGCTGTCAAAGGCAACATAGATTGGAATATCTCCAATAATTTCAATGCCTTTATTATTTGCATACTGTTTCAAGGCTCCCCATTGTTTGCTAAAATAAAACTGTTGAAATTTATAAAATTCAATATCTTCCTGACATTGTTTCAAATATGCTTTTATGGCCTTAGGTTTACGGGTTTTAATATCCTCATCCCACTCCTGAAATCCTTTTCCGCCATACACATTTTTAATTGCCATAAATAATGCATAGTCAGAAAGCCAATATTCATTTTCCGCGATAAATTCTTTATACGCCTCAATATTTTTGTCAAAGTGAGAAAATGCCTTCTTAAGTGCTATAAACCTGGCATTGTAAATCTTTTCGTAATCTACATAAGCAGCATCGTCGCCAAAATCTAATTTATCACAATCCTTTTTGGATAGCAACCCTTCTTCTATCAGCATATCTAAATCGATAAAATAAGGATTTCCAGCAAATGTTGAAAAGGATTGATACGGGGAATCACCATACCCAGTTGGACCGAGCGGCAAAATCTGCCAATATCCTTGTCCCCCCTTCTCCAATAAATCAATAAACTCATAAGCCTTTTTTCCAAATGTTCCGATTCCATAAGAAGACGGAATACTGAAAACTGGTAATAAAACACCGCTTTTTCTCATATTATCCTCCAAAAATTAACCCTTAACAGCTCCGGCAACAACGCCTTCGATGATGTATTTCTGGCAGGTAAGATAAAAGATTACAATTGGAACAATAGCAAGCACTAACATCGCCATCATTGCTCCCATGTCTTTATTACCGTTAGATCCTACTAACATCTGGATAACTACAGGGATTGTTTTATATTTTGTAGACAAACCAATTACCAAATAAGGTAAGAGGTAGTCATTCCATACCCACATAGCCTGTAAAATTGCTACTGTAATTGTAGTGGGCTTTAAAATAGGGAATACTACATTAAAATATGTCTGTACCGGAGTGCATCCGTCTATGACAGCTGCTTCTTCAATCTCTAATGGAATTGATTTCACAAATCCACTAAACATAAAAACGGATAAACCAGCGCCAAATCCCAAATATAAGAAGCACATACCAATCGGATTGCTTAAATGGAGTTTATCTGCCAAACTAACCATTGTAAACATTACCATCTGAAATGGAACAACCATCGAGAATACAAATATATAATACATTACTGAAGTAAGTTTAGAGTGAACCCTTGTAATATAGTACGCTGTCATGGATGTAAATAATACAATCAATGCTACTGAAATTATAGTAATAAAGAATGACCATCCAATTGCGCCTAAAAATCCTGTCTTCGTAAGTCCTGTAATATAGTTGCTGATTCCGACAAAAGTCTTTCCATCCGGTAAACTAAATGGACTTGCGCTAATAAAGAACTTTCCTTTAAAGGAGTTGATAATAATAAAAACAATCGGATATAAAAATGCTACTACTAATGCACAAAGGAATACAAAAATGCTCCATTTGCCAACACTCATTTTCTGTTTTACTTTCTTTTCCATTATTGATCAACCTCCTTCTTTCTAGTATAAAGTAACTGTATTAAGCCTACAGCTGCTACAATTATAAAGAACATAACTGCTTTTGACTGTCCTACACCTTCATATCCAGTCTTGCCATAGAAGGAACTAACAATATTAAGTGCCACCATTTCAGTCTTATGACTTGGTGCGCCTGCAGTTAATGCAAGGTTCTGATCATAAAGCTTAAAGCTGTTTGATAATGTTAGGAATGTACAAATTGTAATGGAAGGCATAACCATCGGAATTGTAACGTTTTTCAATGTCTGCCATTTAGTTGCTCCATCAATTTTGGCTGCTTCCAGTAAGTCGGTTGGAACATTTTGAAGACCTGCAATATAGATAATCATCATATAACCAACCATCTGCCAGTTCATAAGAAGCACTAATCCCCAATAACCATACGTTGGGTTTGAAATCAATGTAGTTTCATATTTTAATAATACAGCATTTAACATCTGCTGCCAAGTATAACCTAATACAATTCCGCCGATTAAGTTCGGCATAAAAAATACAGTTCTAAATACATTTGTTCCTTTAATCTTTTGAGTTAAAAGAATCGCCAGGCCAAATGCCAAAAGGTTGATTGAAATAATTGCTACTACAACAAATTTTGCAGTAAATCCAAGGGATGGTAAAAATCCACTTGTAGAACTAAACGAATTGATATAGTTCTTAATTCCTACGAATGCAGCATTATCTACGGTTGTAAACTCGCAGAAAGATAAATATACGCCTAAGATAAACGGTATTACAAAGGCAATCGTAAATGCTATAATTGTAGGCAGTGTAAAAATTAAAAAGTATTTTTTTAATGTTTTCTGCATGCTCTCTCTCCTTACAAACAATCTGTGACTGATATTTGTTAAAAATGGCAAGGGCGGTAAACAACCCCTGCCATTTATTTCCACTTACTTCTCACTTATTTCCAAATTATATTCTGGAAACCCCCAGATTGTAACTTATTGTACTGCTGTTTTTTCTTCTGCCCATCTTGTTACTACTGTATTTACAACATCTTCCCATGTCATTGTACCATTACAGTATTCACCTAAAGCTGCACCAAAGTCATCTTTGAAAT
>CAYPIB010000122.1:0-6464 GCA_964410675.1 uncultured Roseburia sp. | reverse complement strand
GCCATTATATCAAAATGAAGAAGCTAATAAAAATGTTATTGATAATATAATTTTAAATGGGAAACAAGTTGCTGAACTAGTAAAATAATTTGGCAATTAAAAACTACTATGATTCTGAAAATTAGAATAGTTATTCGTTAAAAGTAAAGGAGGAAATATTAAATATGAATATAAAGACAGGAGGAAATCAGAAGCAAATTTATTTATTCAATAAGAAATTTGCATGAACATATGAAAAAGCAAATTATTTTAATAATATTATTAAACCTTATAATTATTTCTAATATTGCCTGTGGAAGTTCCGAGTATAAAGAATTTTTATCAAAAAATCGGGTTGAACAGCTTAAATGGGAGTGGTTTATTGAACCGGCAGAATATAAAGATTTTGATTTTATAGATGAAGATTTAATTGCGGTAAAAGACAATAGTGAAAAGTATGGAGCAATCAATCTTGATAAAGACATAGTAATTCCTTTTAAATATACATATATTTATAATTTTTTTGAAGGAGTTTCTTTTGCCGAAGAGAATGGGAACGTATTTTTAATTGATAAGCTGGGCAATCCAATTTCAGAGGAAACTTATGATAATACTTATGGTTTCAGTGAAGGATTAGCAGCGGTTAAGAAAGATGATAAATGGAGCTTTATTGACTCATCTGGAAATTTAGTTATACGATATCAGTATGATGATGTTAAAAAATTTCGTGAGAATTTAGCTGCAGTCAAGAAAGATGATAAGTGGGGATTTATTGATAATGTTGGAGAAACAATTACCGAAGTGCAGTATGATGAGGTGAAAGATTTTAATGAAGGATGTGCAGCAGTTAAAAAAGATGGTAAGTGGGGATTTATTAGTAATGTTGGAGAAACAATTACCGAAGTGCAGTATGATGAGGTGAAAGATTTTAATGAAGGATATGCAGCAGTTAATAAAGATAATAAATGGGGATTTATCGATAAGCATGGTGACATTAGTATTGGGATAAAGTATGATAATGTAGGTAATTTTAGTGAAGGAAAGGCTGCTGTTAATATAGGATATAGAGAAGGACATCTAGGAGAATGGGCATATGTAGATTACAATGACAATATCGTTATTGATTTCTTTCCATATGATGCTTCGAGTGAATGCTCGCTAGTTGTTGATGAATTTAAGGATGGACTTGCTTTTGTATCAAAGTCACTATACTATATTATAGATGAAAACGGCAAAGACGTATTTGCAGGCGATTCGAAATTTTTTATTAGTTCATTGGTTTATAATGCAAAGTATGATGCCATACCAGGATATGTATATACCGATGAAAGTATGAAAATTAGAAAATATGGACTGATGGGGTTAGATGGCAGCCAGAGGTTAGAACCAATTTTTGACTATGTGAATGGCATACACGAAAATTTTGTTTTTGTAGAAAATAAGATTGAGGATGAATATAGGAGTGGTCTTATCAAAATTTTAGAATAAATATATACCGATTCATTGATGCAGTCTTGCAAGTAATTAACGCAAGACTGCTTTTTATTTACACGGTTCGAGCTTTCCCTGCATATGAATAAAGTGATAGACATTATAATGTCTTTTACGGACAGGGAGGAGTGAAATGACAAAAAAAGAGGTACTTTTGGTAGGCGGCGATAAAAGGCAAGTGTATATGGCGCAGTATTTACAGGAAAAAGGATACAAAATCACTTGTTATGGTAATGACGCTATTTTAAAAAAAGAATGGGCAAAACCCGCTGAAACACTAGAAAAATCAATGGACGACATTTGCGTCATTTTAATGCCGATGCCAGTGTCAAGGGACGGTATGCAAGTTTTGAGTCAAAATTCGACAATTGAATTAAATAATTTCGCAGAGCTGATTACAGAGAAGCATATTATTTTTGGGGGTAATATTCCACCAGTGATAGTCGCGGCATGTAATAAGAAAAAGGCAATTTATATGGACTATATGCAAATGGAAGAGGTAGCAGTTTTAAATGCCATTGCGACTGCGGAGGGTGCTTTGTGCGAAGCAATTATAGAGAGTGAAATTAATTTGCATGGCAGCAAATGTCTTGTCGCAGGATTTGGAAGATGCGGAGAGGTTCTTGCAGATAAACTGCATGGACTAAAAGCAGAAGTAACCGTAATGGCAAGAAGAAAAGAAATTAGGGCAAGAGCAGAAGCGTATGGATATAAAGTATGCGATATGAAAGATGCCAATTTAAAAAAATACCAATTTATTTTTAATACCATTCCGGCAAAGGTATTTGAAAAGGAAGAAATTGATCAGATACAAAAGGAAACTATTCTGATTGATTTGGCTTCTGCACCGTATGGGGTTAATTTAGAATACTGTAGAAAAAAAGGAATACGGGCAAAGCTATGCCCCGGTCTTCCGGGCAAATATGCACCCGCAATTTCGGGTGTGATTCTTGGGGAAGCCGTTTTGTATTCTATTTCTAATATCGTATAAAAATGATTGGGAGGTCATTATGAATAAATCTAATATTAAGGTTGGAGTGGCGATTACCGGCTCCTTTTGTACCTTTTCAAAAATAAAAGCGGTCATAAGTAAAATGGTAACGGATGGTTTGGAGGTACAGCCTATCTTTTCAGTGCAGACGGCAGTTTGTGATAACCGGTTTGGCAATGCTAAAGATTTTGTGGAAGAAGTTGAGACGATAACAGGTAATAAGGGGATTTATAGTATTGCAGAGGCAGAGCCGATTGGCCCTAAGGGCTATTTAGATGTCCTTGTCATTGCACCATGCACCGGCAATACACTGGCAAAGCTATGCAATGGAATTACGGATACGCCGGTATTAATGGCAGCTAAGGCGCATCTGCGAAATGGAAAGCCGCTTGTAATTTCTATTTCTACAAACGATGCCCTTGGGATAAATTTTAAAAATATTGGTGAATTAATGAATATGAAGAATATTTATTTTGTTCCATTCGGACAGGATGATTGTGTGAAAAAGCCAACCTCCATGATTGCTCATACCGAGCTGATTCAGGAGACAATACAGGCTGCACTGGAAGGAAACCAGATACAGCCTGTTATTGTAGCTTAAAGCATCATAGTAACATGGTATTTTTTTAGCCAGCTGTCAATTTGAAGCAGATAGGCTGTCATTTGCGGGCCGGCCATGAGCTGGCCATACCATGGAGCACCATAATCCTTGGGATTTTCCAGAAAGGCAGTCAATGCTTTATTATCTAAAATGGTAAGAAGCGGGCTGCCTTCTTTCAATACATTTTTTAATTTATCCGTTAAAAGCTTTTCGTAAGCAGGATTATATGTTTTCGGATAAGGACTTTTTTTACGATATAAAATTTCTGGCGGCAGCAGGCCGGTGCTTGATTGACGCAGCAGATTTTTTACAAGACCATCCTTTGCTTTCATTTCCCATGGAACATTAAAAATATAGCATACTAAATCTCTATTGGCGAACGGGACTCTTGCTTCCAATCCGGAATGCATACTTGTTCGGTCCATTCGATTTAAAAGTGTCTGCATAAACCAACGCAAATTCAAATAAGCAACCTGTCTGCGGCTCTTTTCTATTTCATTATCGCTGGGCAGAATGGGAATTTGCCGGATTGATGTTTCATAGGCATTTTGTACATATTCATCCATCCGCAGTACCTCAAGTACTTCCCTCTTAAGCAATGACTTGCGTGGAGATAGAGAAGGGGTCCACGGAAAAGTTCCGCTTTCTAAAAACTTAGCTTTATGAAACCAGGGGTATCCGCCGAATACTTCATCCGCGCATTCGCCCGTTAATACTACTTTTTGATTCTTTGCAACAACACTGCAAAAATATAAAAGTGAGCTGTCGATATCGGCCATACATGGCAAATCATGGGCTGTGACAGAAACATCTAATAAGTCAACTTGCGTTTGACTGTCACATTCGAGATAGTGATGGTCAGAATCAAGATATTCCACCATTTTATCAACAAAAGGTCTGTCTTCAGACGGTTGAAACGCATTTGCCTTAAAAAATTCATGATTATTTTTAAAATCAAATGAATATGTGGACAGCCTTTTTCCTTCTTTTGCAAGCTCCTTTGCCGCAATAGAGGATACAAGACTGGAGTCAATGCCGCCTGATAAAAAAGTGCAGATTGGCACATCAGATATCAGCTGGCTTTTAATCGCATTTTCGACTAAGTATCCGGTTTTTTCCAATGTTTTCTTATAGCTGTCAGTATGAGGCCTGCTTTCTAAACGAAAATATTGTGTTTCCTGCAGCCCATATTTATTATAGGTCAAATAATGGCCGGGCTTACATTCCATCATACCGGCAAATACGCCGTTGCCCGGTGTTCGTGCCGGTCCAAGCCCAAAAATTTCATTCAGTCCGTTTTTATTTACTAAGGCTTTCGTACCCGGATAAGTAAAAATTGCTTTTATTTCGGAAGCAAATAAAAGGGTATCACCGCAAAAGCTGTAAAAGAGAGGCTTCACGCCAAAACTATCGCGGAAAAGGTAAAGTGTTTCATGATTTTCATCATAAATAACAAAGGAAAAAACGCCTTCCAAACGCTTGACAAAATCAGGACCATAAAGTAAAAACCCTTGTAACACAACTTCGGTGTCAGAGGTTGTGTGAAAGTGGCAGCCCAAAGATTTCAGCTCGTTTTTAAGTTCACGGTAGTTGTAAGTTTCCCCATTATAGACAATATGACAGCGGGCAGGAGGAAAGGAGGCATACGTAACCTCTGCTTCGGCAGTCATAGGCTGTCTGCCGGTTTTTAAGTCAATAACGGATAATCTCGTATGGGTCAGACCACATGTATTGCTTAAAAAAATGCCATTCTCATTTGGACCCCGGTGGTAAAGAGAATCATTCATTTTTGTTAATACATTCTTATAATAAGTCTCCTTATGAAGATAAAGAGCAGATGGATCAAAAAAGCCGGAAATACCGCACATATAGACTCCTAAGAGTGGTTTTTAACAATCTATGACAGGTTTACGAAAAAAATAACCATAAACGTTGTTGCAACGTTACTTTATGATTGATACAATAAGAAAAGCAGTAAGATTATTCACAGATATTTATAAGTTAATCTTATCGCACCTGGGTAAATATAGTAAAGGAGGAAGTATGGGGCAAAAAAAACTAACGGCTCTTGTGATCTTTTTGGCGCTGGCACTCATGCTGGCAATTGGAATTATTATTGGCATGAAAATGAATCAGCCTAAAGAAGAAGAGGGAACACAGGATGAAGTGACAAGTGTGTCAAAAGTAGTAAACAGCGGCGAAAACGCTTTGACAGAAGATGAGGATGCAGCAGAAAATTCTCAAAATACACATACAGACAATCTTGTATCAGCAGAACAAGAAGATAATGACAGTAGTGTTATAAATGAAGAGGAGGTAACAATGACAGCGAAAGAAAAGTATGGGGCCTTATCAGTAAAGGGAAGTCAATTAGTAGATAAAAATGGCAGTGCAGTACAGCTTAGAGGTGTTAGTACACATGGATTGTCATGGTATCCACAGTATGCGACGGAGGAATCCTTCCGTTATATGAGAGATGAGTGGAATATTAATGTGGTGAGACTGGCAATGTATACAGCGGAAGAGAATGGCTATTGTGTCGGTGATGATAATAATAGACAGGTACTTAAAAATGTCATCAGCGAAGGTGTAAATGCGGCTACGAACTTAGGATTATATGTAATTATTGACTGGCATATTTTAAGTGACAGCAATCCGCTACAGAATAAAGAACAGGCAATTGCTTTCTTTGATGAAATGTCAAGCAGATATCAGGGATATGACAATGTTATTTACGAAATCTGTAATGAGCCTAATGTTGATTCCACTTGGCAGGATGTTAAAACATATGCGAATGAGGTGATACCGGTTATCCGCAAAAATGACCAAGATGCCATTATTTTAGTCGGTACAACGACATGGTCGCAGGATGTAGATTTAGCACAGGCTGATCCTCTGACCGGCTATGAAAATATTATGTATGTGTGTCATTTCTATGCGGCAACTCATAAAGATGATTTGCGCCAAAGAGTGAGACAGGCAGCAGAAAGCGGTTTACCGATGTTTGTGAGTGAATTTGGTATTTGTGATGCTTCCGGTAATGGTGCGATTGATACTGCTGAGGCGGACAAATGGATTGATCTGCTGAATGAAAAGCAAATCAGCTTTGTGGCATGGAACCTATCAAATAAAGACGAGTCATCGGCCTTTTTCAAAGTAAATTGTGACAAAACAAGCGGCTATACCGAAGAAGATTTATCTGACTCGGCAAAGTGGTTTATTCAAAAATTAAAAAAGTAAGTAATAAATTATGTTATCTCTATCCGGTGCAGCTTTCACGATCGCATCGGATGGAGATATTCTTAAAATAGGAGGGAATATGGATAATAGGCTTATCAGTCTAAAGTGGAAGGCAGATGAAAAATATAAGGAATTGGAATTTGCAGTCGGACAATTACAAAC
>CAYPIB010000121.1:0-6475 GCA_964410675.1 uncultured Roseburia sp. | reverse complement strand
CTCTCCAAGCATTTTTAGCTAGAGCAGGGTTTGTAGGGAATTTAAGAGCTATTGCAATTCAGTTAATAGTGTATGGGGATGTGTATATAAGAACTTCCCATTACCAAATTCCAGATGATGTGGAAACAGGTAATGGAGTAAAGGTTGTTAAATCAGCAGAAGTGGAGCCTGAACATTTTGATATATCTACTTATGCCTTACTTCCTCCAGATTGTGTATTTGATGTAAGGGGAGCTGATGGGGTTTGTAAAGGTTTCATAATAACTAATACGACTCTAGATACGGATACTACAACACTAATGGGTAATCAATTACAACATTCTATTAAAACAGGAATTTTAATGGAACCTTCTGCTATCATCCATCTTAAATATGGTGAAAGTTATTATCCACCTAGTAAGTTAACTGTATCCTATGAAGATGGTTCTACAGAAGACTTGTTTATTGATGAGGGTGATCCATTCCTTTTAAATGCATATAATGATACACTAGCTCTTGAACTTATGGAAGATTCTCTTGACGCTAATAGACAGGTAAAGGCTGCATTAGTTAGAATTCTACAGGTTGAGGTAGGGGATATTCCAGACCATATGGCAGAAGCTGTATTAGATTCTCTTGAAGATGCTATAGAAACTAAGATGTCTTATGATAAGAATACTAGCCAGGCTCAATCTTATCCCGATCCACCTTCATGGGAAAACATTGTCTATACCTGTACGAAGAATGGTAAAGGTGTAATTAATGTTCAGAATCTGGGTGGAGATGTTAATGTTAAAGACATAGTTGATCTAGAGTATAGACAAGATAAACAATTATCAACCTTAGGAATCCCTAAGCAATTCTTGAATTACTCTGGAGCAGAAGGTCTTGGAGCAGCAAGTGGAGTTCTAACCCAAACTTCATCTAGATTCTATCATAGAATTATTAATATGCAACATGCAATCTCACTTGGAGCAGAGGCAGCAGCAGAATTATACTTTACTATGAATAACTTGGAATTCTTTATAGGTAGTTTCTCTATAGGTCTTTTACCACCACTAGGTCCAGAAGATACAATAAGAGAGGCTAGTCAACAAGCTGGTTTAGATAGGGTTTCAAGCTTATTTACCTTATGTGATTCTTTAGGTATTAAGGATACTAAAGCTCGACTTGAAGTTGTAAAGTCAAGTTTGGATGAAGTCAGTACAGAATTATATGGATTACTTTTGAAGTATTTACCAGTTTCTACAGAAGAAACATCTGAAGAAGGTGATGAGGATGATTTTGGAGGTATTGAACTATGATATACCCACTAGTACGTATCATATCTACATGGAATAAAAAAGAACTAGATAATCATCTAGTTCAAGCGAAGACCTCTTCAAATATTCATAGTCTAGCTTACGATCCAGTTGCCAAACAGTTGTATATAAGATTCCTTGGTATGGATAAGTCAGGGGTAAATCGAGCTACATATGTATATGATAATGTTCCTCTTACTGTATATAGAAAATTCTTTACAGTTCCATCTAAGGGACACTATTTCTGGCAAGCTGTACGAGGTAAATACCCTTATAGGAAGATTTCTAAATAGTAATACCTAATTATATAATTAAACTAATAAACGTGAAATTGGAGGATAATTTTATGACTTATAATCGTATAAAGTCCGCAGTTGATGGTGAAGCCATCAATCCACTTACAGCTCTTTCAAATGTATTGGATACGTTAGAAGATGCTAAAGAGCAATTAAGTGTAATTGAAATGGAAGATACGCCTGATGAAGTTGTTGTGAATGATCTCTTAGGTTCAGTTTTGGCTACTATAGAGGACATTAAGAAATTCATTTCTGATAAAACAACACCAGAAGAAGATTAGAAAGGGGTGGTATATTTGACTACTCTAAGATCTATACAAGCCTCAGTTAATTCAAAACTCGTGTATAAGAAAACTCCTGTATCTGAAGATGTAATAAGATCAGTTTTTAGTGGTCGTATTCAGTCTTCAGCTAAAGATCTCTTAGCTGAGTTTCAGGATTCTACAAACAAGATTTCATTAATATCTAAGATTAAGACAGTTGATGGTGATCTATACAGGAAAGTAGCTACACTATCTACTAGCAATGAACAGCAAGCTGTACAAGAAGCAGTTAATGGTTTAATTGAATTAGCAAAGATAGAAGTTCCTGATTCTGAACCTATACAAACAACAGATGGGGAAGTTCCTGAAGGTAGTTCATTACCTGAGACAGAACCAGCTGTAACTGATGAAGAGATTAAAGATGCTAATACAGCTTTGGCAGCAGAAGAACAGCAGTTACCTACTGAAGAATCTACGACAGAAGAGAATCTAGAATCTTCAAATAGTAATACTCCACCTGGAGAACAGGTTAGGTCTGGTTTCTATAATTCTACAAATCCAGAATTAAATCCAGATGTTTTACCTAAGCAGACAATTATAGATGGGCTATTTGGAAATCTTAAGATAGATGCCACTTATAATTCTCTTAACAGAATTGTTCTTGGAACTGATGATCAAGCTGGTATATTTGCTTTCTACTTTGAACCAGAAACAGAAATAAGGGAATTCATTGAACCTCTATCTACATGGCTATATACGCATCAATATCCACAATTAGGATTCTTAAAAGTAGATAGAATGAATAATGCCCTTCTTTATCAATACAGAGAAGGTGACTCTAACATTCTATATACTACAGACCAATCTGTTGCTCCTATCCAGAGTTCTGTTAATGTAGCAGCAACTCAGCCAGGAGATATAGCAGTAGCTACAGCTTGTGGAAAGAAAAAGAAGAAGCAAGCTATTAGAAGTGGTTTGGATACTAAAACAGTTAAGGCTTTATTCAGTAAATATGACACAGCTTCTCTCATACAAGATGAAATTGGTGAAGAGATAGAAGATATTAAAATATTAAAACCTAGGATTACTGCTGGTAGTATAGAAGTTGGATATCGAGTTGGTGATGTTTCCAGTGTTATAGTCATATATCCTGAGGAAATTAAGCATGAAGATGAGTTAATCCCTAAATTGGCAGAAGCTGTTATTGCTGATTGGAATAAGGGAGAGGATGAGTAAATGAAATACCAGAGAATCCGATCCAGTTCAGAAAATCTACAAGCAATTCTGAAGCTGAGCAATATGAAAAAGGGAGGAATTAATTTTGAATAGAATTATCAATGATACAGTAAAGCAGCCTTTAACGCCCTTAGATGTAGATAGTTTACCAGAAGGAGTGTGTGCCAGATTTGTAGGTGCAAGTGGCTTTACTGAGATTACAAATGAAAATGGTGATGATATCCCTGCATTAGCTTGGTCCACAGCTCTTGCTCGTCCTGAGTGTCAAGATCTTATCAATGGACGTAAGATGTGGGTTTATTGTGAACATCCAGAGTCTGATGAACCTAACCCACTAAAGGCTATCGGATGTGTTGTATCTATAGATGTAGATGAAGAGAATGGTGTGGTCAATTCTGTTATCGATATCTTTGACAATGAAGATGGTCGTAGAATTGCACAACTTATTAAATATGGTTCTAAGCTTGGAGTTAGTGAGCGTGGTAGAGGATTATATGAGGGTGGTGGGGATTTCGGAACTGTGATTCCTGATTCTTTCTACCTTCTTGGTATTGATGTAGTTACCTGTCCAGCCTATCCTGATGCGATTCCACAAGCAATTGCTGCTTCAAAGAATACTGCAATTCTTAAAGATCTTAAGAAGATGGCTCAAGAAGCTTCTCCAGAATTACTTAAAATTATGAGTTCTATGAAGTTGCCTAAGGATGTGTCTAGTATAGTGTCTTCTCGTACAGAGACTCCTGGACAGAAGAGAGCCAGAGCTGCACTTAGGAGAGTTCAATCTGCAGTAAACTCTGAGATTGAGGAGGATGAAGGTAAGAGAATTCTTTCTACTTCTGATCCTGTTAACTTCACAGTAGTTGCAGAAGTTGAATTTAAATTAGTTAAGGATCATAGTGGTCTTCATCTTACAACAGTTAATGGTGAAGAGGTTATTCCAAAAACTGGTCAACTTCTTGATTCTGGTATTATAGACTTAGAGGTTACTGCAACTGATCCTAATTTAGTCCACCTTCTTCCTATAGATTTAATTGAAGATGAGGCTGCTGGAATTATTGCTGTAAATCTTAGAAGACAGCTTGCTAAATCTAGAACAGTAGTTAATTTAGCAGCTGATGAAGAAAAGACTATTTCTGAAACTGTAGCTCTTTATGGCATATATGATGAAGAATCAGGATATTGGTTTGATAATGAACAAGTAGACTTAAAGATTGACTCATCTGTTAAGAACTGGGTAATTTCTTCTATGCGAGATCATATGTCTTCTTTTGAGAGATTGAATGCTAAGAAATCTAAAACAATTAGAGCAACTAAAGCTGAACTTGCTGAACTACGTAACAGTTCAGAAAGGGAGATTAGAACATCAAGTAGAAATTTACAAAAGATGACAGCTAATGTAAGAACATTAACAACTGATGTAAGAACATTAACAACTGAATTGGCTGAACAGAAGCGAATCAATTCTTCTTTAAGAAATCAATCAATTCGTTCTTCTAAGCAAGGAGAAACACGTCTTTCAGAATTCCAACATGCATTAGTAGAATGTCTTGTCATGATTACTCCAGGTTCAAAAGCTTCAGACTTTAGAATTAACTCTTCTACTTCTGCTGTTGATCTATTAAATTCTCGTAAGGAAATCTTAAAGAATAGAGCTAAGGTAAATTCTACACCTGTTTCTATTGCTAAGGATAAACCAATTAAATCGTCCGTAAATCCAGAAGATGAAATAGATTCTGACTTACTTGCACTGATTGGAGGTAGAGGTGTGTGAAGTTTACCGTTGTTACAGATAGACCGATAAGATCCTCTAACTCTATAGTGGAAGATACACTTACTGCCGTATTTAAATCAGAATTCTCTGGTGCTAGTAAGATTAAGAATAGATTTACAGACTCATGGAGTTTAGAAGGATCTATTGTAGTTCCTATAAGATCTGGTACAGATACATTAACCTATACTGTTGATGCTGCAGGTAAACAAGCACACTTCATACTTCAGTCTTCTGAATATGGACGTATGGAATTTGATACAACCGTAGCCAGAGAAGATTCAGCAAAACTTGTATCGACTATTAAGTCAAAATATACCAAGATGGGTTATAAAGAAGTTAACTCATCTAGGAGAATTAGAGCTAGTCTACAGGAAAATATTCCTCTTGATGCATTTACAATTGCTGTAGGAACTGTTGCTTGTGCATTCGATTTACTACACTGGATTAAGTTCCTACACTGGTCTACGACAGGCTTAAACTTCTTACCAGCTCATGAAGCTTTAGATGAATATTATGAGAAAATCAATGAAGACCTTGATACTCTAGGTGAAATTGTACAGAGATTGAATTCTAATAATACAACTATGCCTACAGGTGCATTCCAATTTAGAGAAATAGAATCTGTAGATGCAGTTCTTGATTCTGGACGTACATGGGCTATTCTCACTACTCAGGTTGATGTATTCTTAACTCAACTAGAAGAACTATACCGAGCTCTTCCAGATGAATTCCATGATATCGCATCCGAGTTAGATTCTATTATATACTACTGGCACCAGATTCAGGACTATAAGAATAAGCAACTTGAGGTGGAGGTACTGTAAATGGAGGATCGTAAATCCCTATTCTTGCATGAACTATTTAAGTATAATAAGAATAACTATGAACAGCTCAAGAAGTCTGCAAATCAAGATGAGTTAGATATTAATGTATATAAGGCTGCTACTAGCTTAATTACTAGATATTTCATCTGGGTTCAGAATCACCCTGAGTTGTCAGAAGATGAAATAAATCAAATGTTCTATGTTCTATCTCTGGATGAAATTCTTCAGGCTATCTCAGAATTTCCTCAAATTCCAGTAGATAAACTAAGAAAGTTAATATCCAAGCTTTTCTAATCTTGATTAGATGTGGAAACCTTCCTATCAGAATTAAGTAGAAATATAAATAATCTTTGAAAAGGAGAATCTAATATGATTAGAAACCAGACTAGAACTGGTACACAAACACGTGACCAGAGATTACTTCGTGCTTATGCGAAGAAACTTAATACTATAAATGCATCTCGTAAAATTAAGGGTCTTAATCCCCTTGCTAATGACCAGCTTGTTGAAATTGCAAGATCTTTAAACAATGTGTATGAGGGCGAAAAGTATGCTGCACAACAGCAGAGAATTCGTTCAGGTTTAATGACACAGGCTACACAACCTGCTGACGTTGCTACTAAGAGTGTATATCTAGACGTAGCTACTGCGGCTATTGCTAACTTCATCATTCCTGATATCTGTTCTATGCAGAATATCGATGGTAAACTTGGACAGATTCCTTACCTTAAGTTTATCTATGCAGATGATAAGGGTGAAGTAGAAAATGGTAGAGTCTTTAACAGCTCTTGGAAGACAGGTCCTT
>CAYPIB010000120.1:0-6618 GCA_964410675.1 uncultured Roseburia sp. | reverse complement strand
ATTGGCTGAGAAATTAAATGTTACGAATAAGGCTGTCTCAAAATGGGAGTGCGGTAAGGGTTTTCCGGATATTAGTTTAATAGAAAAACTTGCTGATATTTTGGAAGTTAATATAATTGAAATAATGAAATCGGAACATTCTGAACAAATAGAAATTACTGAAGAAAACATAAAACAAGTCATGAATGAATCTTCTCAACTAAGTCAGGAGCGTTCTAAACGTTTCAATATGAAACATAATATTATTTTGCTTATTTTATCATTAGTGTATTTTTTTATTACAATACTATATATAAAAGCTTTTTATTATGTGCAATTAAAAAAAGGGTATCATATCTACCCAATGGAAATTAAAGGTTATATAATTATAATTTATCCTATTATATCATTATGGCTATCGTGTATTGTTTCTTACTGTAAGGACAAAATCAAGTATACTGTTTCGTTGGGAATCATTCTACTTTTTAATGGAATTTTATTTTTTACTAAGCAAATAGAATTTTCAAGAAGGTTAATGTTAGGTATTGCATTTATAATAATAATAGCATCCATTACCGGCTTTCTTTTTGAGTATCTATTTAATAAATTTATTAAAAATAATTGATTAGCTAAATGGGCAACTATAAGTTGTGCAGGGTAAAGTATGATTTAAAATTAGGGGGCAGCTTATTATGGAATATATGAAAGCAACAGAGGAAATAACAAAAACAGTAGCAAGCTTGGTCCAAGAAACTATTTCAAGCATTTATCCTAAATTTTATAAAAAAGAAGTCGTTGATTTTTTCTTATCTTTACATTGTGAAGAAAATATAAACAAGGATATCAAAGATGGCAATGTATGGGTATTGTACGAAGATGGATTACCTATTGGTACCGGAAGTTTTAAAGACAATCATATTACGAGAGTCTATGTCCTGCCTTCTTATCAAGGAAAAGGATATGGCAGTTTTATCATGACAGAATTAGAGAAGATGGCGGCATTAAAATATGAAAAACTCTATTTGGATGCGTCACTTCCGGCAAGCAAATTATATAAGAATAGGGGTTATAAAACAATAGAGCATGCTGACTGGACGGTCGAAAATGGAGTTGTTTTAGTATATGAAATTATGGAGAAGGACTTAGTAAGATCGAGTGATTCATTATAAATAAATACATTAATTAGATAAAATAGGAGTAAGTAAATGCAATTACCACATGCGGATCAGCTGGAAATACAATATTTATCAAGACTTTTTGATAATAAAAGCGAATGTTATAAATTATTTTGGTTTCATGCAATTGTTGTAAAGGCAGCTTTAGGTCAGCAAGTGCTAACCTATGAAGAGCTTATAGATGAAATGATAGCTGACGCATGGTATATGGTTTCAGAATATCACTTGAACTTAGGCCCTAAGGATAATTTGGAGGCTATTGTACTTCGAATCTTTGAAATAAGCGGCTTAAAATCTTCAGAAAAGAAGGAAAAAATAATTGAATATATTAGAGCATGTCAGGATAAAGAAGTAAGAAGAATAAAAGTTGAATTAAAGAAGAATGTTCCGTACAGACTTCAAGCGCCCTTTGCAGAGGATATAAAGGGAAGAGAATGGGCGGTGTCGGAGAAAACGCTAGCCTTAAAAATGAATCAACAAAAACGGTTGATATATTATTACGAAGAATTTAATGGGTTGAATACTCAAATTGTTATACAGCCTGAATGGATGGATTACATAATAAAAAATCAGGAAATTTTAAAAGGCTGGATTCAATTTAATATGATTACTTATCTTCAAAAAAGAAATCCAAGTGTTTCGGGTATATCATATAAACTATTTCCACCTAAGGTGCGCAATTTGAATAAGGTAAAGAAATTTTGGCGGGTGGTTATTTCATTAGACACTGTTCATGAAATTTATGCTGGTAAGGTATTAACCGACAAGGATTTATCAATTGATCATTTTGTGCCGTGGTCTTATGTGGCTCATGATGAATTCTGGAATCTGAATCCAACAACGAGATGCATAAATAGTAGTAAAAGCAACAAATTACCGGATTGGGATAAATATTTTCCTCATTTATGTGAAATGGAATTTTTATCTTATGAAATGATATGGAAGCATGAGGCAGTGCTTCACGAGTTTGAGGAATGCGCAAAAGAACATTTAAATAACGATGAAATTAGGAGACGCTTATATAGAAAGAATCAAAGTAAGCAGGAATTTAGGGGAAATCTTTTTGAAGTAGTCAATCCTGTTTATAATTCAGCTAAAAATATGGGCTTTCAAGATTGGGAAATAAGTAATGAATAATGAAGATAAAACAATTGAATATTATAATAATAATGCAGATAGTTATATAGAAACAGTTAGAAATGCTGATATGAGTAAAGTGTATTATAAATTTGAAAAATTCCTTCCAACTAGAGGAAGAATTTTAGATTTAGGCTGTGGAAGCGGGAGAGACAGCAAGCACTTTATTGAAAAGGGGTATAGTTTAACTTCAATTGACGCTTCACAGGAAATGTGTAAGAGAGCCAGTATGTTTATTGGAAAAGAAGTGATTTGTATGAGATTTGATGAAGTCAGTTTTGAGAATGAATTTGATGCAATCTGGGCTTGTGCTTCTTTATTACATATAGAGAAGGTTAAGCTTCCGAGTGTTTTAGAAAAGTTAGCAACGGCCTTAAAAAAGCAAGGAATTTTGTATGCTTCGTTTAAAGTGGGTGATAGTGAAGGAGTGAAAGGCAGAAGGTTTTATAGTGATTATACAGAAGAAGAGATTGCAAATATTTTTTATGTTAATTGCCAATTTGAAATACTTGAACTATTTAGAACAGAGGATACTAAAAAAGAACGAGTAAAGGATAAATGGATTAATATATTAGCTTTAAAAAATAGTTTATAACACCCATTCCGTTATGAAAAACAGGATGGATGTTATCATTTAATAAATAATTCTAAAATAAGTATGTAAGTTTTATAAAAAGTGGAACACTTATTAGAAAAGACAGGTTTTAAATCCAAATATGTGATATGCTTAATGAGCACTAAAAAATAAAAAGAAAGAGTGAAAAGATGTCAGATATACAATGGAAAAAGATTACGATGGACGATAGGGATATTATTCATCATTATTATGAAAAGGAGCAATCAAGAAGCTGTGAATTTACATTTGCTAATAATATTTTATGGGAGCCGCACTATAATATAAGATATGCAATTATAAAGGACATGCTTGTTTTTCGGAAATTAGAAGAAGGATGTTTTATAAGTTTTCCAATTGGAAAGGATTATGTAAAAGAAGCTGTCGAGGAAATCATACAGTATTTTGAGGAGGAAGAAAAACCATTTAAAATGCATTTGGTTACTCCCGAACAGTTTGCAGTTCTAGACAGTATATTTCCGGATAAATTTGAAATTGAATATATAAGAGATGCAGCAGATTATATCTATGAATCAGCAAAATTAATTTCGCTTTCCGGTAAGAAGCTGCATAGTAAAAGAAATCATCTTAATCGCTTTAAGGCAGAGCATGATGGCAGCTGGAATTATGAAAGGATTACTGAAGATAATAAGCAGGAATGTTTTGAAATGGCAGAGGATTGGCGGAAGATGAATGGCTGTGAGGAGGATCCTGAAAAAGAGAAAGAATTTTGTGTAACTCTAGGAGCCCTAAAAAATTTAGAAGTGTTAGACTTAAAAGGCGGATTGGTTCGTTTAAATGGTAAAGTCATTGCCTTTTCAATCGGAGAACCAGTTTGTGATGATACGTTTGTCGTGCATATAGAAAAAGCATATGCAGATATTAGAGGTGCTTATCCAATTATTAATCAACAGTTTGTAGAACATGAAGCAGCTCAGTATACGTACATTAATCGAGAAGAGGATACTGGTGCAGAAGGGCTGAGAAAGGCAAAATTATCATATTATCCGGCATTTATGCAGGAAAAAGGACTTGTAACTCTCAAATAGAGAGACAAGTCCTTTTTATTTAGTTTCTGGCAGCAATTGCGAGATATATTTGTTTTTGATTGAGGAAGCTCGAAACTCTGTAGGTGTACATTGCAAGTATTTTTTAAATAATTTATTGAAGTAGCTGCTGCTATTGAAACCTACGGTAGAAGCTAAATCAGAGATTGTCATAAAGTCTTTATTTTGTATGAGTAAATGTGCAGCAATGTAAATTCGATATTTTAAAAGATATTCAAACGGTGATATATGAATACTGCGTTTAAAGCAGCGGCAGCATTCCCCTTTACTGACATGAATGGAATCAGCAATATCCTCGAGAGTAATCGTTTCATTATAATTTTTTTGGATAAAAACAATTGCCTCCTTTGTTCTTGCTTCATCAAGCGTAATCTGTGTGAAGCGTTCAATATTAGTAGCAGGACTTATTAAATCCAGATTTTTTAGCATAGAAAGCCAAACATCGGTCAAAAGATTGCGGGTCACTAATTCGTATCCATATTCTTTAGAAGAATTAATATGATAGACTTGTTCTAAAAGAGTACAGATTTGATTGTGATAACTTTTACTGCCATTAAAGACAATGTTTCTTACTTCGATATTTGAGGATATGGGTGCCTGGTAAGTGGCAGCAATTTTTGTATTACCATAACCAAATAAAAAAGCAGGATGAAATACAATACAATAGTAGGTAAAATCTCCATCATCGACAGGGTGAATGGCATGCAAAATATTATGATTAATAAAAACCCCCTGTCCTTCAGAGAGAACAAAGGATTCTTCATTAATACGAAATTCTGCTTTTCCTTTTTTTATATATGAAAATTCCAGTTCGTCATGCCAATGCCAACGAACGAATCCCAGATGTTTCCAGTCGCGGCGGATAATATAAGCAGCGACCGGATATTCTAAATTACCATGCTTATTTATTTCTTCAAGATCCTCAGTGACATGGATAGAAGCCATAATAAATTACCTTTCTAAATAATCGGAAAATGCCAATGATGCCTCTTTGTAGCAGCCTTTGGCAACGGGTACATAAACCTCATTCTTTAGTATGAAATCATAGCGTCTGATACCTGTCACATGCTGAAAGTTTACAAGAAAACTTCGATGACAGCGGTAAAACTGGTCAGCGGGAAGAAGTTTTTGTAAATCATCCATCCGGCCCCGGCAGACGAAGGATCCGGTTCTTGTATGTACGGTAATCCTTGATTCCATTATTTCTGCGTAATAAATATCTGAAAGTGGAAGAACAACTTTTTGGTTTAAAGTGTCTTTTAATAAAACGGTCTCTTCTTTTTTTAAGCAGTCTTCTCCATAGACTTCAAAAAAGCGCCGAAAGGCTTCTTCTAATGTAACAATTGTTACGGGTTTAACAAGATAATGGAGAGGTGCAACTTCATAACTCTCAACAGCATATTCACTTGAAGAGGTAATAAATACAATCTTTGCATCTGAACTTATATCACGGATATGTCGTGCCAGTTCCATGCCATTCATACCATCGAGTAAAATATCAAGAAAATACAAATCATATGAATTAGAAGTAGTTAATGCTGCCAATAAACCTTCTCCGCTTTCATAGGTATGTATCGTATAACGACAAGAAGAGCCAGATAATAGTTTGATTGACATTTTTTTTAAGATGCTTAAAAATAGAGGCTCATTGTCTACAATAGCGATGCAAAGTTCTGCAATATCAGACATTTTGTTATCCTCCTTGTGTCTTAATAATTAGCTGTATATTCATTATTCTAGCATGAATTTTAGGCAAATGAAATAGAGAAAGTTAAAAAAATACCTGTTTATGCATAAAAACGCCTGTTTAGTAAAAGGTACTTTAATTAATAAATAAATTGTGTATACTAAAATTGTGTAGAAGATAAGTAAATATATCTTATAATGACAGCACTTTGAATATCGGGAAGTCAGTATCCCAATGTTCAGGGTACTGTCTTTTTATGTGTAAAGAATTAGATTTAAGTCAGTAAACTCAATTGACTTTTAAATGATTAGTGATATAATTGAAATGCATAATAAATCTAATTTAGCAAGTATGTAAGAGCCTTGGGATAATCCCAAGGCATATTTTATGCAGGTAAACATCAGAGTTAAAATTAGAATAGATAAGAGAGGTACAAAATGGCATCAATATTATTAATTGTTATTTATATTGCATTTATCAGTCTGGGACTGCCGGATGCACTTCTTGGATCAGCATGGCCTTCGATATATAAGGAAATTTCTGTTCCGGTATCATATGCAGGGATTATCAGTATGATTATTTCTGGCGGCACGATTATTTCAAGTCTGTTCAGCAATCGGTTAATACAGAAATTAGGCACCGGAATGGTTACGTTGGTCAGTGTTGCCATGACTGCTGCGGCATTATTTGGATTTGCATTTTCCGGTTCGTTTGTGCAATTGTGCTTATGGGGAATTCCATATGGTTTAGGAGCAGGAAGTGTTGATGCGGCGTTAAATAATTTTGTGGCGCTGCATTATAAATCGCGTCATATGAGCTGGCTTCATTGCTTTTGGGGAATCGGTGCAACCCTGGGTCCCTATATTATGGGATTTTGTTTGGTAAACGGATGGAAATGGAACAGCGGATATCAAGTAATCGGTATCATTCAAGTTATACTAGTGATTTGCTTGCTTGTCT
>CAYPIB010000119.1:0-6704 GCA_964410675.1 uncultured Roseburia sp. | reverse complement strand
GTGGGTTCGAATCCCACCCACTCCGTTAGAAAGTCTAATCCTCAAGCGATTTTTGTCGTCTGAGGATTTTTAATTTCCTAATGAAGTTTAACAAGAATAGCTACTGCTGCGACTCCTAGCTCAATCCTGCTCACCTTCTTCCTTTAATTTCTTTTCTATCCTTTGCTGACCTTTCCAATTGAACCAATATAGAAAAGCAAATATAACAGACATAAAAACAACCGATGAAATAAACATAATCACTAATACCGCAATAAAATTTCCATCAAATATTCCCGTGTACTTATCGCCATATAGGGAGTAGTTTCTTATTCCATTAATAATGCTTATTGCAAGACTTAATACGAAAATAGCTGATATTGTTAATACCTTTTCATTTTTAGAATTATTCACAATATTATCGCCGAGCAGCATACTTCTTACGACAATGTAAACAATTGATAAAATAATTATGCCAAGTTCAACGACATATTGCGAAACAGACATATCCATCACATAGCATTTAATAAAAATAGAAGCGGCAGCAAGGAATAATACTAATATATAGGCTTCGCTTTGAATTTTATTGTTTAATTGAATAACACGTTCATCTTTGATTTTCTTATTTTTCATTTTGATTCCTCCCAAAATAAGTCGTTTAAAGTTTTGTTTAAAGTTTTACATATTGCAATACAGAGTTTCAATGTTGGATTGTAATTTCCCGACTCTATCAAACCAATGGTCTGCCGTGTGACGCCAACAATATTGGCCAACTCCTCCTGGCTCATATCACATTCAATTCTAGCAATTTTAAGTTTTTTATTTTTCACCGAAACCCTCCTTTCTGTTTTTCATTGTACACTATATATTTCTTAATGTCAATTATATATTGCATTTTGATTTACAATTGAGGAATTGAGGTGGTTTACAATTGAGGTAGGTTTTTGCAGTTTATATACAACGCAAAACGTGTTACTAGTCACGGAGTGGTCAGTGACCATATTTCAATTCTTCATACAGAATTCATATGAATATGATAAAATAAGTTTAGCAAATAGGAACAAGCGCAGTTAAGGAGGAGCTAGTATGGCACGTGTTTTATTTATGGAAGATGAACTCACTATACAGGAAGTACTTTGTGAATATATGAAAATGCAAAACTATGAAGTAGTGACGACAGACAATGGGCACTCCGCCATAGCCTTGATAGACAGCGAATATTTTGATATGGCTGTTTTGGATGTAATGGTCCCTGGAAAAAATGGGTTTGAGGTGCTCTCTCATATTCATGCCGCCAAACCAGCAATTGCCACCATTATGCTGACCGCTTTAGATGACGAAAATTCTCAAGTTAAGGCCTTTAATCTCTATGCAGATGATTATATCATAAAACCAGTTACTCCCCTTATCCTTTTAAAGCGGATGGAGACGGTTCTAAGACGAACCCAGATTAAGAATAGTGCCATGAGCAGCACCTTAAGTGGAGCATCTGATAACAAATACAAAGAGTGCAGGGGATTCTTAATACAGCACGAAGCATACCAAGCCTATTACGAGGGAAAAGTTCTGCCTCTCACCCTAAGCGAATTTTTAATATTACAAATGCTCATCAGCGAACCCAATCGTGCTTTTACAAGGGAGCAGATTATTTCTAATATCTTTCATGATGAATATATTGGCAACGATCGAATTATTGATGCTCATGTGAAAAATCTAAGGAAGAAGCTGCCTTTTAATTGTATCAAAACTATTATTGGCATCGGATACCAATTTGACAAGGAGGCTTAAATGAAACTTTCCAGTAAAACATTTTTTTATAGCATTCTGTTATCGGGGATTATCGTGATTATGTTTATGGGGTATTTTGTTGTGCTTTTCCCCTCTTTATATGTGAGTCATATACAGAACAATAATTATGATGCCGTTCTTTCCTTACAAAAGCAATACGTGGAGGAACGCAGTTATGCAAATATAGAATCCAAGAACCCTACTAACACAATTACCATAGACATTCCCTTTGCGGGAAATAATATTGTTCTTATAAATAATTTGTTCAAAGGAACTGTTACTATAACAGACTCTGATTTTATGTCTATGTTAGATCAAATCCGTTATCTTGCTAAGCACCCGGAGGAAATGAATGAGGATACTAAGGCACAGGATTTGTTTGATATTTCTTTATTTAAGGAAAAACTTGCTTTCTATCAGGATAGTTTGCAAAATCTTCCTTTTTCCATGACGCTGCAAAATTCTGATAACCATACTTATGTTTGGGACAGTAATATGAAGATACATCCTGTGAAAGATAATTTTTATATATTAGAATCATCGGTGGCTCAGGGTGAGAATAGTTATACCACTTATCTGGCTGTCACTGTAGCAGATAGCAGCATTGTAATGACAGTTGTCTCTGTGGTGAATCCCCATATGAAGGACGTTTTGCCTGTTGTTTTGAGTAGTCTTCCTATGATTATAGCTGCCCTTACCTTACTTGTGCTTCTCCTGTCCCAGCTTTTTTCTAAAGTAATTATTACGCCCATTATCCGCCTTTCCCAGCATGCAGAATATGTGAAAACGGCCCAAAACAGAGAGGTTCTTCCTCTCGCTTTAAAGGGAAATGATGAAATTGCAAGTTTAGGTAAAAATCTCAATGAGTTATATGAGCGGTTACGGGAAAATTATAAGGAATTGGAAGATAATAATAAGATATTATCTCTGGAGAATGAGCGTCAGGAGGTTTTTTTGCGGGCTTTTTCTCATCAGTTAAAGACTCCTTTGGCATCCTCATTTCTTTTGGTACAGGGAATGTATGAGGAAGTGGGTAAATATAAGGATACGAAGCATTATCTTCCTGAAGTAAAGAAGCAATTACTATCAATGCAAAAGATTATTGATGATATTATCTTTTTAAATTACCGCTGGGAGCAAATCCCCACAGAGGAATTATCTCTGGAAGTTCTCATTGATTCCAATCTAAAGGACTTGGAGATTCCCATTAATCAGAAGAATCTTTATATAGAAGAAAGAGGAACTGCGGGAATGTTAAAAACGAATAGTGAGATGATTAAAATAATCATTTCTAACCTTTTATCCAACGCAATCTTGCATTCGCCAGACAATGGATATATTCATATTATTAAGTCTGATTCTAAATTGCAGATTATAAACGCAGGGGCACATATCAACGAGGAGCTGCTTCCGCATATTTTTGAGCCATTTGTTACGAGTAATGATAGCAGCAAGGGGCATGGCCTAGGACTTTATATTGTAAAATATTATGCCCAGTGTTTAGATTATGAGGTGTCCTTATCTAATGTGGAGGGGGGAGTGCGGGCTGCGGTTGTGTTTCATGAGCCGTGAGCCGGTCGGAGTACGGATTTGCTAATCCACATCACATGCATATGGAATCTTCATAAGGAATTCATATGACTTTGATATTCTATACTTGTAAATATTACAGATTTAAATGTTAACGTTATTTAGAAAGGAAGGAATGCCTATGTTAACTGTTAGTCATTTGGAAGTTAAATATGGAAGTCAAACCGCATTGTCTATACATAATCCTATTACATTTGAGAAAAAGGATCGAATCGGAATCATTGGCTCAAACGGAGCTGGTAAAACTACTTTCGTTAATGCAATATTAGGTATCGTAGATTACACCGGCAGTATTCAGACAGATTTAAAGCCGGAGCAGATAGCTGTGCACTTGCAGTTTAATCATTACACAAATAATATGCATGTACGCCATATTATGGAAACAATGGCAAATGCATCTATTAAGAAGAATAAAGAGCTGCAGGAATTAATCTCTTTTTTCCAATTTGAGAAGTGTTTGAATAAAAAGTTCAAATCCCTCTCAGGTGGGGAAAAACAACGTATGACCATCATTCTTATTTTGATGCAGCAGGCTGATTTGGTTTTCTTTGATGAAGTTACTTCTGGTCTTGATTTTGAGACAAGGCAAAAGCTTATGGATTTATTGGCTCAGTGGTATGAGGATCATCCTGCAACTGTCTGTATGGTGTCACATTATTATGAAGAGTTGGAAAAAATGGCCAACCGGATTCTTATTATTGATGAAGGTCAGGTGGTTGATTTTGGGGATACTGCTGCTTTGTTTGAAAAGTACTGCGGCAAGGTAATCTTATCTATGGAAAAAAATCCTAAAAATATTACCATCGTGAGTAATTTCATAACTTTGGAAGCACCCGAACACGAACTCGTTGTTTCCTGCGCTAATAAGCAAGAGGAATTTGATTTGGTAACACTTCTGGTGAAAGAAAATATCGATTTCAAACGTAGTACCAAAGACTTGGAAATCCTCTATATTAATGCCAAGAGTGCTTATCATAATTCTTCCAAGAAGGATAATGGAAATAGCAATTTAAAGAAAGGAAGGTTATCATATGAATAATAAACTTTCTGTTCGACTAATTATTTATGAAATTAGAAATATATGCGGCGATATGTTTACTGTGTTTTTTGGCCTAGTATTGCCCATTTTAATGTCTCTCATATTTTCCCAAACATTTTTGAAGGACTTAACAGGTGAAATCCGAACAAAAGCCATGACAGGTTTATTTATTGATATGAGTCTGATTGTTCCTCTGGCCATCGTGCTAATTGGATATAGCGTAACCTATGCCCTAGAGCTTGAGAAAAACATTCCTTTAAGAATGCACTTATTTGGTTTCAAGCAAAGCTCTATTATAATCGCCAGACTAATTGCCTATTTTATATTTATTACAGGCTCCTTAATTATCTATACTATCTTAAATTGCTTTATCATGGATCTGCAGACGCCTACTTTGTTTTCTGCTCTGTGTTATATTATTACAATTTATTTGTTCTCAGCAGTATTGTTTATCTTTTCACACGGAATAGCAGGTATTTTTAAAAAATTTGGTCCCACTTATGCGGTAACCATGATACTATATATGGGCTGCATGATGATATGTGGGCTTATGGGCATAGAAGTAGCTTCTTTTCCCAAGGCACTGCAAAATGTAGCCTTCACTATACCCATCACTTATATCAGCAGGGATTACATTGAATTTTGGCAAGGCGGCAGCTATAATTTTGCACCTATTATTCAATCCTTCTTATTCCTGGGAGCTGTATCAGGGATTATTTTGCTTATCAGTTTAAAACGAAATAGTCGGAAATAGAGGAAATAATCAAAATAATCGGACACAAGGGCGCTAACAAAAAGCGCCCTTGTGTCTTTTTATTTGATATTATGGTATGCTTATGAAGTAAATAAAATTGGTCTGAAATACATTAATAAGAATAGGACGGTGGAACTATGTCGATATTAGTGATTTGGGCAAGCCCAAATGAAGATGGCTTAACCGCAGCGGCCAAAAGTAAAGTAGTAGAAGGAATTACAGCTGCAGGAGGCAACGCAGAAATCTTACATCTGAATAAGCATAATCTCAAACATTGTATAGCATGTGGCGATGGATGGGGCACTTGCCGGTCTAATGGCAGTTGTGTTCTCGCGGATGATTTTGCAGCACTATATGAAAAAGTGATTTATGCCGAGGCAATCGTTATGATAACTCCCGTTTATTGGCATGATTTTGCCGAAAATCTAAAGGCTCTTCTAGATCGAATGAGGCGGTGTGAAACAGCCCATAACCATTATCTGCAAGGAAAAACTTGTCTTATTATAGCGTGTGCCGGTGGTACCGGTAACGGTGCAGTTCAATGTCTTTGCAATATGGAGGAAACACTTGGGCACATGCAGATGACCGTTATAGACCGCATACCAATTATCCGCTTTAATCAAAGCTATATGCTTACTGCATTATATGGTGCCGGAAAAGCATTTGTTGATTACTTGAAGGCAGACTAATTAAATCAGCTTTTACGAATAAACAACCGCCGGATTATCAAATCAATCCGGCGGTTATTTCATTTACTATTTATGCTTTTATTTCCTGCCAGCAAAATGTCATAATCGAATGTTTTTCAATGACTATTTTTTCACTGCTCTTACTATGCTCGTTAATTGTAAATTCTGTATCTCTATCGGAACGGTTCAATATAACAAGTACCCTTGATCCGTCTTCATTTTTAAAAGCTGCTGCTTCTATATTTGGGGAATACTTTGATACAAGTATTCGTTTTGCTCCCGGACGGATAAACCTGCTGAAATGCCCAATATAATAATAGGATAATTTTACATCGATTGTATCTGTTTCGACGTCACACATAATTGGGGCATCACAGTAATTCGCCACATGGTTTGGTCCCCCTTGTTTGTCTAAGATTAAGTTCCAATCTATAAAGCCATTCATTCCTGCATTATAATTACCTATGATTTCATGAGCATACATCTCTGCATGGCTGATTTGGTTTTCTGAAGCGAATTTGGAATACTCTACACATCCTTCTGTAAAAATCAGTTCTTTCTCCGGATATTGTCTGCTTACCTCGGCAAGTGCATCAAAATGCTCACCAGTGTACCAGTGAAATGCAATTCCATCAATACCCTCTCTTGCTTCCGGAACTGCAAAACTTTCTCTTGTACGCTCAATAATAATATCTTTATTATGATCCCATATATTTATTTTTACATCTGCATAATTTGCCTCATCCAATGCCCGGCGCAGATAATTGATTGCAAAATCCGCTTCCTCAGTCCCTGAATAAAGACAGGAATCCCATGTTTGAACTGCTGCCGGCTCATTTTGTACTGTCAGGCGTTTGATTGTTAT
>CAYPIB010000118.1:0-7115 GCA_964410675.1 uncultured Roseburia sp. | reverse complement strand
ATCTTTTGGGTCATTGTCATTCCCATATGTAAATCCTCCTGTATAGTTACAATTTTCTTTTAATAAATTAATACTAACACAAAAATAGATATGAATAAAATACATATTAATTATATTTACTATAATTTAAAGTTATGTTAGAATTATAAGTGTTTGTGAAACTTGTTTCCGGGAGAGGTGCTGCACGGAAACAAGTTTCACAAGCACTCACAATGTACAAGAAGGAGCAACAGCTATGGTAAATAATCTGCATTTATATCACGTATTTTATATGGTGGCGTTACATAAAAATATTTCCGGTGCGGCAAAGGAATTGTTCATTAGTCAGCCGGCAATCAGTAAAGCAGTTTCAAAGCTTGAACAAAGTCTTGGAACGAAGCTGTTTATTAGAAGCTCTCGCGGCGTTACGCTGACGATGGAGGGCGAAATTTTATTTGAACAGGTAAAAAATGCCTTCGTTGCTATTCGCTATGGTGAACAGCAGTTACAAAAGGCCGGGGAACTTGGCATCTCGAATATTTCAATTGGTGTATCTGCAACATTATGCAAGTATGTTCTTTTACCTTACCTTAAAAATTTTGTAAAGGATAATCCGCATGTAAAGATTAGTATTTTAAGTCAATCCTCTTTTGAAACAATTGACGCAATTGAAAAGGGGAGAATTGATATTGGTCTTGTCGGTATACCTGCAAATCCAGGTAATCTTTTCTATACTCCAATCGGTGAAATTCAAGATACCTTTATTACAACTAAAACATATTTAAAAAATTTGAAAATCAGAGAAGGTACAGATAAAAATAATCTTTTCAAAAATGCTGACTTTATGCTGTTAAATAAAGAAAACATTTCCAGAAAATTTATCGACAGCTATTTATCAAAAAATCAAATCGAGCTGACTAATTTAATAGAAATTGGAAATATGGATTTGTTAATTGAGTTTGCAAAAATTGATTTAGGCATTGCATGTGTAATCCGCAATTTTGTAGAAAAAGATTTAGAAGACGGCACTCTTGTGGAGCTGTCATTAAAACATGCTGTCCCGAAGCGGAAAATTGGTCTTGTTTACGAAAGCCAAACCCGTCTATCTGACAGCATGCATAAGTTTATTTCATATTTTCAACAAGAATAGTTTGTTAAGGTTTATAATAATCGGACCAGTTATTTAAAATATCTTCGGCCTGATTTTCTTCACACTTCACTATTTCCTGGATTCTTTTTCTGGCATCATCATTAAGCCCGACAAGAATAAATTTATCAATTAAATCTAAATCTGACTTTTGACAGCAGGTCCCACCAATCATAACAATATCATTCGCACTATTATGTTCTTCACCTCCTGCGGTAAACTCTTCCTGTGCACTTTGTTCCGAATACATTGATGAAAGTTCTTGCGCACTTGCAGAAAGTTCAAGTTCACCCGAACCAAACTCTTCACTTGCCAAACTCATTTTAGAAAGAGGTCTTGTATAATCAGCCGGAGCATACGTTGTGTCATACTCATCGCTTGCAGAAACGCGTGGTTTTTCTCTATGTACTAAACTAGCAGCCTTCTGAATGCCGGAATCATTTTGTTCACTTGGCGAAGGCTCTAAATTAATGATATTCAATTGATTTCTAAGTACGCTGATACCGCCTTCTTCTTGACTGTTAGCACGAATATTCACTGCCTGAGCATTTTTGTCACTTGATGAATTTATACTGCGAGAAGTTTCAGCAACTGTATTGATTCTGCTTTGGCCTCTTGTATAGGCAGCCGGTCCCACATGTTGACCATGCCCCTTTACTTCATCCCCGCTTGTTTTTGGTACTGGGTTTTTTGTTACTTCATGAATAGGGGTTGGGGATTTCACCCCTGTTATTTTCCTTTTTTTCTCTTCTTCCAGTCCGAGCGGAACAGAAGAAAAAGGATTATCCTCATCACTGATTAGTGCTGTTTCCGGTATCGGCTGCGGTATATTAACAGCTCCAAATGATTCCATAGGATTTTTTTTCACAGAGGAGCGATTATAAAAATCAGTTGCCATAACAGCAAATATCATATAAACAATTGAAACAATGATATAAAACAAATATTGTATTATGATAGGAACAAAAAATGGAATTAAAAAAGAGAGGATATTCCATGTCATTGTTGCGCCATATACATAAAGAGAAATTTTATAAAGCTGCCCTGCCTTTATTTTTTTTTGAAAAATAGAGGATATAATAAAACCAAGCAACATCATTAAAAGAGCATTCAGTGGATGACCTATGAGATAAATTATAATATAAAAAGGAATAAAATATTTAATCAATTTAACATAACTCATAATCTTCTCGATTAATGCGGGCTTTGTCAGCGATGAGAATTTTAAATCCTTGTAATAAATCTCTGAAATTGATCCTTTGCTATAATTAAGTACATTTTTTTTACCTACTAATACGATAGAAGAATAAGATTTTTGGTTTAATAAGTAATTAATATCATTCGCTGTAAATTTGTCTACACTTGTCTTTACACAAAGTAAATAATTATCTCTCGCATATTCTTTTACAATTTCATTGTTTATGCTTAGTTCATGATTTGAAAAAGTAAAGTCAGGTATGTAATTCTCCAATGCTTTTTGAGCGCCGCCATACATAAGCTGCACTTTGCCAAAAATTGCGCCAATAATGGAAAATCCCATTATAATATTAAATAAAATTATAAAAAGTACTATTTTGGAAGTCTTTAAAACAGAGAGCTCACCATACCTCCCTACTCGAAACAACATAATCCAAAACTGCTCAAAAATATTCGGTGCCTTTTTAGTCATTATAATCCCCCTAATTTAAAAATTCCCTTACATTATTTAAGTTTAATTGCTGTGTAATAATATATACTGTTTCACCCCAAATTAATACTAAAATTACTAAAAACAAGTATATACTCATTCTTAAAAATATCATATTAACCCAATAAAGAATAGCAAACTTTAACATCTTCGTCAAGTAATTATACTTAACCAGGAACTTTTTTGGCTAAAAGGTATATATTATTCGATTGTTTTTTGAGAAAAGGCTTCATCACTAAGGTCAAGAGAATTATTTCCATTATAAGCATAGTTTTGATTATAATATCCCGTACTGCGCAAATTTTTCTCTCTAGATACAATTATATTTGCCGCCGACAATGCAAATAAAAGATAAATGACAGAAATAACGGCACCGATTAAAAGCTTTATTTCTCCGGTTATTTGAAAAGGTAAGGAATTTATAAGTATAAAAACAATTGTTAAATTTCCGGTTATATATAAGCTCATCTGATAACGTTGTTTTCCCGTAGCCCCTTTTGATAAAAAAGCATTCATAATTGATGCCAAAATGAATATGATACAGGCAGCTAATAATTGCAGAACAAAAAATGTTGGACAGGAAAGTATTAAAATAATCACCGCCAAAATCATAAATAGCTTCACCAGAAAGTTTATCGCTGTCTCTTTGTTAAGCGGACTTGTAAGCTGTTCGGCAAAAATCATATTTTGCATTCTGCCATTTCGGTTCATTATTAGATTGGTTTTACTAATAAGCAAAACTTGACGATACTCTCCCTGCCCCATCACATATTCAAGGTCACTCATAGTAAATTGATGGATGTCGTCATTCGCATAGACATATAAATCATTTGAGTGAATCGAATACTCCTGCTCCAATTGCAATTCTCCATTAGAAATCAAAAATTCCGGAAGTATTTGATCCATGGCAATAGGAATTCCCCCGTTTTTCACCATAATCTGAAAATATATAAATGAAGAAATTATAATACTTAAAAGCAAACTGAAAATAAATAAATAACCAATAGTTTTCCCCGTATCCAATGATAACAAGTCTGTAAATTCCGTTGGTTTAAATAAAGCTATTTTTAATTGTTTAAAAAAACCGGTTTTTTTCTTTCGATACATAATCTTTTAGTCCTCTCCTCATAGCAATTGTGTAATTTCTTTCAAGGATAGCAAACTCCACTTATCCCGTCAAGCAAAAATGAAGAGCTGACACTCAGCTCTTCAAAATTTTATACATGTATGTAATTAATTATTAATTAATTTGTCTTCGCCATTCCAGCTATAAAGTTTACGAATTTCTTCACCAACAACTTCTGATGGATGCTCAGCAGCTAATTTTTTCATTGCTCTGTAGTGAGCCTGTCCGCCTGCTGAAGACATATCTAATAAGAAATCTTTTGCGAAAGTACCGTCCTGAATGTCGGAAAGAACTTTTTTCATAGCTTTCTTTGTATCATCTGTTATAATCTTAGGACCTGTAATATAATCACCGTATTCAGCAGTGTTTGAAATAGAATATCTCATTCCTGCAAAGCCTGATTGGTAAATCAAATCTACAATGAGCTTCATTTCATGGATACATTCGAAATAAGCATTTCTTGGATCATATCCAGCTTCTACTAATGTTTCGTAACCTGCCTGCATCAGTGCACATACACCACCGCATAAAACTGCCTGCTCACCGAATAAGTCTGTTTCTGTCTCTGTTCTGAATGTAGTTTCAAGTACACCAGCTCTTGCACCGCCGATTGCTGCTGCATATGCAAGTGCAGTATCCTGTGCTTTTCCTGTTGCATCCTGCTCAACAGCAACTAAACAAGGAACACCTTTTCCAACCTGATACTCACTTCTTACTGTGTGGCCCGGTCCTTTTGGTGCAATCATAGTAATGTCTACGTTCTTTGGCGGTACAATCTGGCCAAAGTGAATTGCGAAACCATGTGCAAACATTAACATATTTCCTTCTTCTAAGTTTGGCTCAATTGCTTCTTTGTACATTGCAGCTTGTTTTTCATCATTGATTAAAATCATTATGATGTCAGCCTTTTTTGCAGCTTCTGCTGCTGTGTATACTTGAAAGCCCTGTGCCTCTGCCTTTGCCCAGGATTTAGAACCTTCATACAAACCGATAATGACATTACAACCGGAATCCTTTGCGTTTAATGCGTGAGCATGTCCTTGGCTGCCATAACCAATGACTGCGATTGTTTTACCATCTAATAGAGATAAGTTACAATCTTCCTGATAAAAAATTTTTGCCATTTTTATTTCCTCCTAAAATGTTTTAAAAAATTATATAGAAGTTAGCTAAAGCTAACCATACATAACATAGTATTTTTTTATAAATGAGTAATGTTTTCTGTACCTCTGCATAAACCGGCAATACCGGTTCTGGCAAGCTCTAATATCTCGTATCCTTCTAAAAGAGTAATAAATGCTTCGATTTTCTCTTGATTTCCGGTAAGCTCTATCATCAGGCTTTCAGGCGCAACGTCAATAATGTTTGCTCTGAAAATATCAACAATTGCACTCACTGCCTGCCTGTCATTCGGCATCGCTTTTACCTTAACTAAGCAAAGTTCGCGGTAAACACTTGATTCCGGTTTTAACTCTTTGACATCTCGGACATCGACTAACTTAAATACCTGCTTTTCTATCTGATCTAAAATGATATCATCGCCATTGGCAACGATAGTAATACGGGTAAATCTAGGATCAGCAGTAACTCCCGCTGTAATACTTTCAATGTTATATCCTCTGCGGCTGAACAATCCTGATATCCTGCTAAGCACGCCGGAAGTATTATCCACTAAAAGCTGAAATACTTTTTTATGCATAAAACGACCTCTTTTCTCTACATAGTTCTTATTCTATCAGCATGTCTATTCTCTTGTCAACGTATGAAAAGCACTCATATTTATTATAACATATAGTTATAATAGCATTATTTACTATTCTTTTTCATTTTCACTGCATTTTGTTAATGCTAAAGTACCAGTGCGGACAATTTCAACGATACTGACAGATTTAAACATAGAAAGCAAAAGCTCTACTCTTTCTGGTGTATCACAAAGCTGTATCATCATAAATCCTTTTGACATATCAATAATTTCAGCTTTCATAATATCACATATTTCAATAATATCCTTGCGGTTCGTCTTATTATACTTAACCTTCATCAGCATAAGCTCTCTTGACAAACTGTGTAATTCGTCAAAAGTTTTTACTTTAATGATATCAAGCTTTTTATTAAGCTGTTTTTCGATTTGTTCGAGTGTACGCTCGTTTCCGGTCGATACAATCGTCATACAGGATACCGTTTTATCGTCTGTTTCTCCGACTGCCAAAGAATCAATGTTAAAGCAGCGTCTGGAGAAAAGTCCTGCTACTTTACATAGTACACCGGAACGGTTTTCTACTAATACTGAATATATTTTTTTCATATTACACCTCTATTTTACTAAATCCATTGGATCAATCAAACATTCCATTAAAACACTATCCTCTGTTTCTAAGAAGCGATTAATTGCATCATCTGCTTCCGCCATATCATGGACACGTATAAATGGCATATTGTAAGCAGCCGCAAACATTTCTAAATCAGGACTGCCGCTTAAATCTACAACCGAATAATGATCATCATAGGTGTAGTGCTGATATTCGCGAACCATGCCAAGATAAGAGTTTTTAAGAACAATTACTTTTGATTTAATTCCATGCTGCCTCATTGTTGCAAATTCCATCATCGACATTTGAAAAGAGCCATCACCGCAGACTGCAATTACCTGCCTGTCCTTTAAGGCATATTTTGCGCCCATTGCTGCAGGGATAGAATAACCCATTGTGCCCATCCCGCCGGAAGTTAAAAACATTCCTTGTTTGACAACGTGATAACCGCAGGACCATATTTGATTTTGACCTACATCTGCCACATATACAGCATTGTCTTCCATTTTGTGGGAAAGCTTTGTAATAAAAGCGGCCGGATCGACATAATCAGGATTCGGGTTTCTTTTTGGTTCCATCATCGATTTATAATGGTTCAGTGTCTTTACCCAATCAGTATAATCCGCTTCCAAGCTGTACTTTGCAAAATCAAAGAAAATATGCTTTGCATCACCAACAATCGGTATATGAGGACCAACATTTTTGCCAATTTCAGCAGGATCGGCATCGATGTGTACAAGTGTCTTATTATTTATAATGAGATCCGGCTGACTTACCGCACGATCAGCAACTCTTGCGCCAATCATAATAAGCAAATCAGATTCATTCATCGCACGATTCGCATATGGTTTGCCATTATTGCCGACC
>CAYPIB010000117.1:0-7311 GCA_964410675.1 uncultured Roseburia sp. | reverse complement strand
GATTGATTTTAAGCAATTCCGGTGCGGTAACAGCAAATTATTGGTTGTCAGAAATATATGACGATGAGATTTCAAAAGCACATCGTAATGCCGATATTCATATTCATGATTTATCGATGCTGACAGGCTATTGTGCCGGCTGGAGTTTAAAGCAGCTGATTCAGGAGGGGCTTGGAGGTATTACCGGCAAGATTACGTCTGCACCTGCAGCACATTTGTCGGTGCTATGCAATCAGATGGTGAATTTCCTAGGTATTATGCAAAACGAATGGGCCGGTGCACAGGCATTTTCTTCCTTCGATACTTATCTTGCACCCTTTGTAAAGGCAGATAAGTTATCTTATCGTGAAGTGAAAAAGAGTATTGAAGCATTTATATATGGCGTGAATACACCGAGCCGATGGGGAACCCAGGCGCCATTTTCTAATATTACATTAGATTGGACTGTTCCGGATGATTTGGCTTTGCTTCCTGCAATTGTTGGCGGGAAGGAAATGGAATTTACATATAGTGACTGTAAAAAAGAAATGGATATGATTAATAAGGCATTTATCGAGACAATGATAGAAGGAGATGCCAACGGAAGAGGATTTCAATATCCGATACCAACTTATTCCATTACAAAGGATTTTGATTGGTCTGAATCAGAAAACAATCAATTGTTATTTGAGATGACAGCGAAATACGGCACTCCGTATTTTTCTAATTTTATTAACTCGGATATGGAGCCAAGTGATGTACGAAGCATGTGCTGCCGTCTGCGCCTTGATCTAAGAGAATTACGGAAAAAGACCGGTGGTTTCTTTGGTTCGGGTGAGAGTACCGGAAGCGTTGGCGTTGTTACGATTAATATGCCACGCATTGCCTATTTAGCAGCAGACCGGGATGATTTCTATAAGCGGCTGAATCAAATGCTGGATATTTCTGCCCGTTCTTTAAAAATAAAGCGGAGTGTAATTTCCAGACTTTTAGATGAGGGACTGTATCCTTATACAAAGAGATATTTAGGCAGTTTTGATAATCATTTTTCAACAATTGGCTTAATCGGAATGAATGAAGTAGGTTTAAATGCTAACTGGCTTCGTCAGGACCTTACAGGAAAGAAGACACAGGAATTTACAAAAGAAGTACTAAATCATATGAGAAGCCGTCTTTCTGATTATCAGGAGCAGTATGGAAATTTATATAATTTGGAAGCAACTCCGGCAGAAAGTACAACCTATAGACTGGCAAAGCATGATAAGAAAAAATGGCCCGGTATTAAAACCGCCGGAAAATCAGGTGATACCCCATATTATACAAACTCTTCACATTTGCCGGTAGACTATACAACCGATGTTTTTGATGCTCTTGATATCCAGGATGATTTGCAGACTTTATATACGTCAGGCACTGTCTTTCATGCTTTTATTGGGGAAAAGATGCCCGACTGGAAAGCAGCGGCTAACCTAGTCAAGACAATTGCAGATAATTATAAACTCCCTTATTATACGATGTCACCAACCTATTCCATTTGCAAACAGCATGGATATCTGGCAGGTGAAGTTAAAAAATGTCCTCATTGCGGAAGTATTACAGAGGTATACAGCCGCATAACCGGCTATTATCGTCCGGTCCAAAACTGGAATGACGGTAAATTACAGGAATATGCAAATCGTACGGAATACGATTTAGAAGGATCATGTTTAAAGAAACCATTTACAAGCATGTTAAAGGTTTCGGGACCCGATCAGGAGCAGGTATGTGTAACGGCAGTAGAAGAAGTGAATTACTTGTTTACAACGAAAGCGTGTCCTAACTGTAATTTAGCCAAAAAATATTTGCAGGATAAAAAATATATACTCATAGATGCAGAGGAGAATCAGGAGCTTGCGAAGCGATATGGAATTATGCAGGCACCAACACTTGTTGTAGTGAAAGGCGATTACACACAAAAGTATGTCAATGCCTCTAGAATTAAAGAGTATGCAAAAGGGCAAAAAATGGCAGTTGTTTAGGGGAGGAAAGTAAATGGCTGATGTTTTTCTAAGAGTCAAAGGAATTATTAAGAAGGATGATAAATATCTTATTATTAAGCGTTGGATGGATGATCGTATTCCGGATCCTTTTGTTTGGGAGTTTATCGATGGTGAGGTAGAATATGGAGAATCGCCGGATGATGCGATAGGCAGATTAATCCGGGAATATCTTGGTGTTGAAGGCAGAATTGACCATTTGGAATACACGTGGTCTCAAATGCTTGGTGACACGCATTGCGTCGGCATTGCATATTTGTGCAGCATTTATGCTCAGGATGAAGAAATTGAACTGGCAGAGGATTTTGGCGCAATAGAGTGGATTTCCAGAGATGAATTTAGGGATTATATCGAAAATATGTATGTTTTGAATGATTTAGAAGATAAAAAGTTATAACCAAGGAGACCAGAATGATTAATAAGCTGATAGAAAAAATTAAGAAAACAAATGCCCCTATCGTAGTCGGTTTAGACCCGATGATGAAATTTATTCCAGAACATATAATCGGTCAGGCATTTGGAGAATATGGTGAAACGTTAGAAGGAGCAGCAGAAGCGATATGGCTTTATAATAAAGCGATTATAGATGCTGTATATGATTTAATTCCGGCAGTGAAACCTCAAATTGCCATGTATGAACAATTTGGAATTCCGGGACTTGCGGCGTTTAAAAAAACGGTGGATTACTGTAAGGAAAAAGATTTAGTCGTTATTGGAGATATAAAAAGAGGAGATATTGGATCAACCTCAGCAGCTTATGCGACCGGACACCTTGGTAAGGTAAAAGTAGGAAAAAACAGTTATTATGGATTTAATGAGGATTTTGTTACGGTAAATCCATATTTGGGTTCTGATGGAGTGAATCCATTTATTGATGTATGCAAAGAAGAGAAAAAGGGCATCTTTGTATTAGTAAAGACTTCTAATCCAAGCAGCGGTGAATTTCAGGATCGTATCATTGATGGCAGACCGTTATATGAATGGGTAGGTGAGAAGGTAGCAGCGTGGGGTAAAGAGTGCATGGGTGATTCTTACAGCTACGTTGGTGCTGTTGTTGGAGCTACCTACCCGGAAATGGGTAAAGTATTACGTGATATAATGCCAAAGTCTTATATTTTAGTTCCCGGCTATGGTGCGCAAGGAGGAAAAGGCAAGGATTTAGTTCATTTCTTTAATCGGGATGGACTTGGTGCCATTGTGAACTCTTCAAGAGGAATTATTGCAGCCTATCAAAGTGAAGCCTATAAAGATCGGTTTGCACCGCAAAACTTTGCGGATGCTTCGAGACAGGCTGTCATTGATATGCAAAAAGATATTGCAGAAGCACTTCGTACGATATAAGGATAAGGAGAATTTATAAAGATGGAACAGTATAAGCAGGAATTTATAGAATTTATGGTAGACAGTCAGGTACTTAAGTTTGGCGAGTTTACTTTAAAGAGTGGCAGAAAATCACCATTTTTTATGAACGCAGGCTCCTACGTAACAGGCGGGCAGCTTCAAAAACTGGGCGAATATTATGCCAAAGCAATTCATGATAGATATGGTACCGATTTTGATGTATTGTTTGGGCCGGCTTACAAGGGAATTCCTTTGGCAGTTGCAGCTACAATTGCATTTAGCCAGCTATATGGAAAAGAAATCAGATATTGTTCGAATCGTAAAGAAGTAAAGGATCATGGAGATACCGGTATTTTACTTGGAAGTCCATTAAAGGACGGCGATAAAGTCGTGATTATTGAAGATGTTACGACATCAGGCAAATCTATCGAAGAGACGTTTCCGATTTTAAAGGCACAGGCAGATGTAGAAGTCATCGGTCTTATTGTATCTCTAAACCGTATGGAAAAGGGCAAAGGCGAAAAGAGCGCGCTGGAAGAAATTAAGGAATTATATGGTTTTCGGACAAGTGCGATTGTATCAATGAAGGAAGTAGTAGAATACTTATACAATCGGCCATACAAGGGAACAATTTATATTGATGATACATTAAAATCGGCAATTGATGATTATTATTCACAATATGGTATCAAATAAGGCAGCAATTAAAAGGAGACGAGTATGGAAGAAAAAACTTACAAAATGGTATCCAGATCTGGGGCATTGAATATTACATTGGGGATCATTTCACTTGTAGTTGGAATAACTGCAGGCATTTTATTAATAATAAGCGGCGGCAGATTATTAGCAGGAAAGTCCAAGATTCTTTTTTAGAAAGGCTTTGTATGAAAAAACCAAGTTATATGTTTACAAATAAGAGCCAGCCCATGAGAGGAATTATTTCCACTCTTCTTGGAGCTATTGATATAGTTTCTCTGGGTATTTCTATCTGGCTCACTTTTAAAGCAAAAGGCAATGCAAGTGCAAGATTTGGAGCAGTTGCATTATTTGCATTACTATTTTCAATTGCCGGACTGGTACTCGGTATTTTATCCAGGATGGAAAAGGATAAGTTTTACCTATTTCCGAACCTTGGAATTATTTTAAATATATTAGTCATTGTCTTTGTTGGATTTATTTTATTTGCGGGAGTTTACAGCCTATGATAGTAGAACGTTTTCAACTTACAAGAGAAAGAATTCTGGAAATAGCAGATGAGAACTTACTGAAAGAGCCATACTGTGCATATTTTAGACGGGTGGCTCTCTTTCTTATACAGATTTTTAAAGTTTATGAAGGTAAGGCAAAAGGAGTAAAAGAAATTTCTGCCAAGTTGCTGGCAAAGGAAAATAAAGCTCTTTACAGGGATATTCTGCCGGAAAACTATGAAAGCAGTTTTGCTAATCCTGCTTATGCAGTTTCGCTTCTTGGAAAGGAACATGGAAGGCTTCTTAGTTTTTTATACAGTGAGCTCTATTGCTTGATTCCGTTTGCTTTTGAAGCGGCTGATGAAAAGATGAGAGAGGAAAGTCTGTTTGAGATTATCATACGGGCAGAGCTCTTTCTTCTGGTATATAGAAGCTATACTGATGCAGCCAAGGAGTCAGACATACCCCAAACGGATTCTGTCAAAGAAGCAATGTATTGGTTTATGAGCGACTATGCCGAAGATGAATGGATGCGCAGGGTTTTGGACAAATTAGATCCAGAGAGAGACTTTGCATACCGGATTATTATGCAGGAGGACTTAGCGGATACGAACTATCTGTATTCTTTTGGAGAATATATATCACCGAACCAAATCGAAACAGCAAAGTATTTAGCGTCTGTCGATGAAAAAACGATAAAGCTGATGGCAGACACTTATACAGAGGGCTATCGAATTGGTTTTGAAAAAGGGAATAAAGATTTATACAGCAAAAAAACGGTTAGTATTGTCTATCCACTGGGATTCGAGCGGATGATAAGGGCAGCAATCGGTAATTTTGAAAAATTAGGGCTTCGTCCTGTTATTATGCGTACAGCTCATACTGTTTTCTATCGGCGGGGGATGAATGTAAGCGGCTATTATTCGGAGTATCCCAATCGTCAATTTTCCTACGACCATCGAGAAGATGAAGCCTTATTTTTAGATAAGAAGCTTTTAAATCGTAATTTAGAAGGCATTAAGACAGTATATGAGCAGCAAAAAGATTTGGCATTGGGGTTTGCCGGTCCGGCCTGGGTTGAAGTGTTTGGAGAAGAACCATTTCTGCCGATTGTAAAAAGCGAAGTGTGCTCTTTGACAAAAAAACAGCAAGAATTATTATCTTGGTATCGGGGCAGAACTGCCGAAATAGTAAATGAATATATTAAAAGTGAAGAAACAAGCTTTACCATTATTGCATTTCCGACTCCGGATATAGGCTCTGACTATAAAGAAATAATGAAAGAAACGATTGCCCTTAATACTTTAGATTATAAAACATATGAAAATATACAGCAGGTTTTAATTGATACACTTGATAAAGGAGATACAGTCTTTGTTAAAGGGAAAAACCAAAATAAGACCGATTTAAAAATTATGCTGTATCCGCTTGCGGAGCCAGATAAACAGACGAAGTTTGAAAATTGTGCGGCTGATGTTAATATTCCGGTAGGAGAAGTTTTTACATCACCTGTATTAAAGGGAACGAATGGTATTTTACATGTCACAAGGGTATATTTGTCAGGACTGCTTTATAAGGACTTGGAAATTTATTTTGAAGACGGGAAAGCGGTTAAATACAGCTGCAAAAATTTTGAGTCTGAAGAAGAGAACATAAAGTATGTGAAAGATAATGTTTTATTTCATCGTGATATGCTGCCGCTTGGTGAGTTTGCCATTGGGACGAACACAACCGCATATGTCATGGCACAAAAATACAAGATTCAAGATAAGCTTCCCATTCTCATTGCCGAAAAAACGGGTCCGCATTTTGCACTTGGCGATACTTGCTATTCGCGCTCAGAAGATGTAAGAGTTTATAACTCAGATGGAAAGGAAATCGTTGCGAAGGATAATGAATATTCGATACTAAGGCATACAGATATTGAAAAGGCATATTTTCAATGCCATACGGATATAACCATTCCCTATGAGGAAATAGGAGAAATTTCGGTAGTTGGAATCGATGGAAGAAATACGGAATTAATGAAGAACGGTCGTTTTGTTTTACCGGGAACTGAAAAATTAAATGACCCCTTTGATGCATAAGACAAGACTAGACAGACCGGAATAAATTTAGTAAAATAAGAGTGTTGTAAAAGTATGAACACAATGGAGGAGAAGAGAATATGGCACAAGTAGGAATTGTAATGGGAAGCGACTCAGATATGCCGATTATGAGCAAGGCAGCAGATATCTTAGAAGAGCTTGGCATTTCATATGACATGAGAATCATTTCTGCACACAGAGAGCCGGATGTATTTTTTGAATATGCAAAAAGTGCTGAGGCAAAAGGCTTTAAAGTGATAATTGCAGGAGCGGGAATGGCAGCACATTTACCGGGTATGTGTGCGGCGATTTTTCCGATGCCGGTCATCGGTATTCCAATGCATACAACTTCTTTAGGCGGCAGGGATTCTTTATATTCTATCGTACAAATGCCTTCCGGTATTCCGGTAGCGACGGTAGCAATTAATGGCGGGGCAAATGCAGGTCTTTTGGCAGCCAAAATATTAGCCGTTTCAGACAGTGCTTTATTAGATAAATTAAAAAATTATGCTGAAAGCTTAAAGGAATCCGTTCAGGCAAAGGATGAGAAGCTTCAGGAAATTGGATATAAAAATTATACAAAATAAACCGGTAGTGATTTCTGCCATGAGGAGGATAAAATGGATTACAAAAAAGCAGGTGTCGACATTGAAGCAGGATATAAATCAGTGGAGCTTATGA
>CAYPIB010000116.1:0-7334 GCA_964410675.1 uncultured Roseburia sp. | reverse complement strand
AGATGGGGCAACTACTGCAATTAAGCTAAGCAAATATTCAGATTTGGATACAAGATCTTAGAATCCCAGTACAGGTATGATTGATGGTCTTTTTAAGGAAGACATTTATGTCACTGCAAAGGAGAAGGTTTACAAAATTGTAGCACCTGAAACAGGATTATATCGTATTAACTATACTACTTATTCCCGTTCTGAAGGCTACACGTATTCAAGTAATAATGAGATGAACCTTACTTTATTCAGTAATGCCGCCTAAAGTAAAAGCATATAAGAAAAAAACCCGGTATGTAAAGGGTACTGCGAAGAAAAATACGACTGCTTACGTAAAAATTGGTAAGAAGACCTATAAAGGAAAAGTAAATAAAAAAGGGAAATACAGTATTAAAGTACCTAAATTAAAAGCAAAACTAAAATTAGAGTAACGATTAAAGACAAGTACAAGAATTATAGTGCAACTGTAACAGTTAGAGTAAAATAAATAGTAATAAGGAAGCCTAATGTTTATACTTAGGCTTCTTTTATGAATAAAATACAAGAATTATTGAAAACAAATTATAAATATGTTATTATTTAAAAAAACAAAGACAAAGGGGAGAACTATGGATAATTACAACAATTTTAATAACAACCAACCAAATGATTATAATTCTACATATCAACCGGAAGATTTTATGGATATGAACTCCGGATTTGAAGGCGGTAACCCTGTGGTTACTACGGTTCAAAATGTTAAATCATTACTTTGCGAGCAGGTAATTGCAAAATCGTTTCTTTTTATGGTAGCAGCGCTTATTATTACCGCACTTGCATCTGTTACAACAACGCCTATTCTTGCAATAAAAATGTTAACCGGCTATAACTTCTTTATTTTATTAGGGGCTGAGCTTGGCATTGTAATTCTTTGTAATTGGGCTATTGCACGTAACAATGCGGTACTTGCAGGAATTTTCTTTACAATTTACTCCTACCTTACCGGTATGACATTTTCAATTTTATTTTTAGTCTATACTACTGCGTCTATCACCTCAATATTTTTAGTCACTGCTTTAGTATTTGGAATTATGGCAATCTACGGATTGGCTGCAAAGACTGATTTATCACGTTTTGGAAATATTTTGATGATGGGTCTTCTTGGAATCATAATAGCCGGCGCTGTTAATATTTTTATTTTAAAGAGCAGTGTAATAGAAACGGTAATTTGTATCATTGGTGTGCTTGTTTTTGTTGGGCTTACTGCTTACGATACACAAAAAATCAAAAAGATGGTTGCCATTTCCAACGACAACAATGTTCTTTCGCTGGCACTTCTAGGTGCATTAACATTGTATCTGGATTTCATTAATCTATTTTTAAATTTATTAAAAATATTAGGCAAGAGAAAATAAAAAGAAACAAATTAAAATACCATATCACCACTTGTTTAAAAACAGTGATGATATGGTATTATTTTTTTCTTATTCCTGACCGTATAAGGCCTCTTTTAACATCTTTTTATTTGCTTCAAAATCAACTTCTAATACAGACATTCCTCTAATTGATGCATTTTTATACGTTCCTTCAGCCGGAACAACTAACTGGACCTGTTCATAGGTTAAAAACTTCGTAACATTTAAGCTCAGTTTAAAGCTTTCTCCTTGCGTTAAATTTGTTGTTAAGTTCGGAAATAGGCCGTTAATAAGTTCCTTTGAATTCGTTGCCAGTGCACCTGGTGCCTTCTGCATAATGGCAGATAATACTTTTCTTTGGCGCTCTGTTCTGCCAAAATCTGAGCCGATAGAACGGTTTCTTGTATATGCCAGTGCCTGAGGTCCGTTTAAGTGGAGCATACCGCTTGCCGTATCGTCAAGATAATCTGTTCCTTCCGGTCTTTCCTCAAGCATATTATACTCTACTAAATATCCATTAACTAATTTCACTTCCTCATTGCTCAGTTCCAAATCTACGCCGCCGACCGCATCTACAAGATTGGCAAAGGCCTGAAAATTAACGATTGCATAGCGATGAATCTTAACATCTAAGCTCTGTTCGATTGTCTCCATTAATAATTCCGCTCCGCCGGCAGAGTACGCAGCATTTAAGCGATTGCTTTTATGCCCTGGAATATCCACATACATATCTCTTAATAGTGACGTCATCGTAATTGTTTTAGTTTTATCACTTACAGAAAGCAAAATCATTGCATCTGATCTGCCTACATTATCTTTGTTTCGTGAGTCATTACCAATTAACAGTATATTCGTTACTCCATCCTCTTTCATTGGTTCTGCCGTATATCCATCTAATGGTTTATATTCCATTTTGCCATACACACTGCCTATAAGCAAATAAAGCAGACCCATTCCCAACAGCAAAAGAATCGCTAATATAATCAGTGCTTTTTTCCATTTACTGCCCTTCTTTTTGTCACTGCCTCTCTTTTTCTTTCCGCCGGCCATAATTCCTCTATCCTTTTTTTGTGTGGTTCCTGCTTTCGTCTTCCCTGACTTATTACTGTTCTTAAGGGATGGACTTTTCTGATTTCTATTTCCTGTGCTTGTCGTCCTCTTTTTGGGGATATCACGATGTATTTGAGCATTTGGCTCTCTATTTATATGATCCATCTGACTATTTTGTGTTGATTCAGAAGAATTACCGAGTTCAATCATCTGTATTTCATCGTTTCTTATCTCTTCACTTGGAGGCTTTGAACTATTATTTGCTGTTAATCCTTCCAGCTCCTTTTCTAAAAAACGCTCTAATCCTTCCTGAATTGATTCGTTTTCATTTGTTGGTTTTTTTTCCATAATACTCCACCTTTTATTTCCTTTCTAGCTGCAAAGTTTCTGGTATTGGTTTGCCAACTTCTATTTTCCCACTGTTTCTCAGAATAGTCCAGACTTATTTTATTATTATGCCATTTTTTCAGGAAATTAAAACCTTATCTTTCACCGCGCAAAGTGTTTAACATTTCTTTTTTATTTTTGCTTCTCATAAAAGTTTCGCCGATTAAAACAGCGTCCGTACCATTTTCTTTAAGAACAGAGATATCCTCCGGTGTTTTAATCCCACTTTCAGAAACGAACAAAATGTGATTTGGAACTTTTTTTCGCAGTCTTACGCTATTATTTCGATCTACGGTAAAAGTTTTTAAATCTCTATTATTTACACCAATTATTCTTGCGCCAGCGGCCTTTGCTCTTTCCACCTCTTCCTCATCGTGTGCTTCGACTAAAGCCGACAACCCTAACTCATCTGCAGTCAGTAGATAGCTCTTTAGCTGTACATCATTTAAAATAGAGCAAATAAGTAAAATTGCACTCGCACCCATTAATTTAGCTTCATATATCATGTATTCATCAACAGTAAAATCTTTGCGTAAAAGAGGAATGGATACTTCCTTATAAATCTCTTTTAAATATTCATTACTGCCTTTAAAATAATATGGCTCCGTCAAAATCGAAATAGCCGCTGCTCCTGCCTCCTCATAGGACTTCGCAATTGCAACGTATGGAAAATCATCGGCAATAATTCCCTTAGATGGAGAGGCCTTTTTCACCTCGCATATAAAAGAAATGCCCTCTTTCTTCAGTGCCTTTTCAAATGGAAAATCTGTATTTACTTCCATCGAATATGCTTCTTTACGTATTTGTTCTAGAGACTTCACTTTTTTAAGCTCTTGTATTCTTGCTCTCGTCTTTTCTGCTATTTCATCTAAAATCGTTCCCATAACTTCTCCTTCATTTATTGGTTTCTTCAATAAATTTTTCTAACTGTTTTAACGCTCTGCCACTATCTATCACTTCTGCTGCAATCAAAATACCTTCTTCCATTGTAACATTTTCCTTTGCAATATGAATAGCAGCAGCACTATTTAATAAAACGGCATCCCTTTTTGGCCCTTTTGCTCCCTTTAAAATGCTAATTGCTATTTCTGCATTTTCCTGCGGTGTTCCGCCAACTAAGTCCTCCGGCTTACAGGAAGCAAAGCCAAATTGCTCCGGTTTAATTACATAGGAAGAAAATTGTCCATTTCGCACTTCACATACGCTTGTCGGAGCACATAATGAGATTTCATCCATTCCGTCATGCCCATGTACTACCATAGCATTTTTTACCCCAAGATTGGCAAGCACCTTTGCCAGAGGCTCTACCATTTCTTTATTATAAACACCTAACAGCTGCATGCTTGCACCCGCTGGATTTGCCAGCGGTCCAAGTAAATTAAAAATAGTACGAATACCCATTTCCTTTCTGACACTTCCAACAAACCGCATCGCTGTGTGATACTTCTGGGCAAAAAGAAAACATATATTCATGCTTCTAAGTAACTCAAGGCTAACCGCCGGAGCTACATCCAAATTGACACCCAGATTCTCCAGAACATCAGCTGTACCACATTTACTTGAAGCTGCTCGATTACCATGCTTTGCCACCGGAATTCCAGATGCAGAAACAACTAAAGAAGCCATCGTAGAAATATTAAAGGTATTTAAGCCATCTCCGCCTGTACCGACAATTTCTAATACATCCATATCATTTAAAAATTTTATACAATGCTCTCTCATTACCTTTGCGGCAACGGTAATCTCATCGATTGTCTCTCCCTTCATGCTGAGTGCAGTTAAAAATGCCGCCTTTTGGGCATCGGTCGCATCACCGCTCATAATCTCATCCATTACCTCTGCCATCATCTCATTTGATAAATTTTCTTTTTTTACTAATTTTGCAATCGCTTGTTTAATCATAGCCTTTTCCTCTTTTCATTTAAATTTTTCGCGCCTTTTCTAGACATAAAAAAACGCCCTTGACTATATAAAAATAGTCAAGGACGGGTAATTTTGTTCCCGCGGTGCCACCTTGCTTTGTGGATACCACACACTTATCAGAATACTAACATATTCCTTGCAGCTTACGCGTGCATTACGTCACGGAATACTTAGGACTTTCAAAAGTCCTGTTGACCATGCCCTCCGTGGTCCATTTAACGAATTGCCGTTACAGGGTTTCCACCATCCCCTGCTCTCTGAAAACACATTTTTCGTTTTTATCTCCACTTCAACGGTTTGTAATATTTAATTATGCTTATTTGTTATTATACTCCAATTTTTCTTTGTGTCAACACTTAAATTACGTTAATTCTTTAACTGTTTTTCCTTCAGCAAGCTCACCGGAAATAATCACACTCTCTATTAAGGTAGACTTTGGCTTTTCGATAAGGTCAATTAACTTTTCTGCTGCTGTTCTTCCAATATTAACAGTATCTTGATTAATTGTTGTCAGGCGGGGTTCAATCAGCTTTGCCAGAGTAATACCATCATATCCGGCTACCGAAATATCATCCGGAATCATCAAGCCTTTCTCGCGGATAACATTAATACCGCCATAAGCCGCAAAATCATCCGGATATAAAATACAGGTCGGCGCATTTTTTAACGTCAGCATCTCCCTCGTGCGCTTTGCTGCCCCTTTTACATCCCGATAAGCGGATTCTACCACATATTCATCCGGTACCGTAATTCCCCATTCTTCCATTTTTTTATAGAAGCATGCTAATCTCGCTCTCGTTGTCGATGAACTGGCACCATGAATATAAGCGATTTTCCGATGCCCCATGCTATGAATATAAGTAAGCAGGTCCTGCATCCCTCCTGCATTATCAGATACAACAGAAGTACAATTATTAAAAACATGATCTATCGTTACAACCGGTATATCACTATTTACAAGTTCTATCACTTCTTTTTGATCAAAATTGACACAGGCAATAACTACACCGTCAAACCCCCTATATTTACTACGCTCTAAATAAGTCATCCGGTTGTTGCCATTTCTATTACAATTTAAAAAGGTAATATCATATCCTCTCATTTCTGCCGCAACTTTAAAATTATCCAATACATGCGCAAAATAATTATGTGTAAGCCCGCTCATTGCCTCTTCCACAAATAAAACGCCGATATTATAAGTTCTGTTTGTTTTCAAAGCCCTTGCTACTGAATTGGGAAAGTACCCCATTCGCTTAGCCGCCTCTCTGACAAACTGCTTCGTCTCATCACTAATATCTTTTTGATTACTTAATGATTTGCTTACAGTCGCTACTGAAACTCCACAGGCAATTGCAATGTCTTTCATGGATACCATATGTTCACCTCTGTCCAAATAGAATATTTATAGTATGTCCTGATTCTTAAACGGTGTCAACAAGTTTAACAGTTTCCGGTATAAACATATTTTAAATACTTTTTTGCTTCTTGAACCAAACTATAAATTAAGTTCACGTTCGTCGCCTCACGATCCATCATTTTCCAATGCGGAAAAAAACGGGAAATATGAAAGGGAATATTTTTATCTATCGATGCTAACCATTTTGATACTTTTATAATCTCTTCCCTGCCATCATTTTCATCAGGTATAATTAAAGTCGTAACTTCTACATGGCTGTCTTTTGCCGCTCTTTCTATAAAAGCTTTCACCATCTCTAAGCTTCCGCCGATATTTTTATAAAAGCTCTCTGTATTGCCCTTTAAATCTACATTAAAAGCATCGATGTATGGTAATATTTCTTCTAGTATATTTTGTTCAATACAGCCATTTGTGACAACAACACTTTTAAGTCCGCTTTCTTTTGCCAGCTTCGCACAATCTCTTACATACTCAAAGCCAATGAGCGGTTCATTATAAGTAAAAGCAATACCGATATTTCCCTGATCTTTATATGAAATTGCTTCTTTTATTAATTGTTCCGGCATTAGGACACCATATTCTGTTTCGGTTTCCTTGACCGTAGAAATCATATAGTTCTGACAAAATTTGCACCACAAATTACATCCATAGCTTCCTACTGATAATATTTTGCTGCCGGGATAAAAATGGGCCAAGGGCTTCTTCTCAATCGCATCGAGGGCAAATGAAGTGACTTTTCCATAATTAAGACATTTTATTTTCCCCTGCTCATTGCCTCTTGCATGGCATAAGCCGGTATTTCCTTCTTTAATTTTACAATGGTGCATACACACCGGACAAACAGCTTCCATTAATAATGTCTCACCACCTCAAAACGTTCTATATAACATTTTCCCTGCTCATAAGCTTCCCGGGCAATCCCTGCCTTACTTAACGTAATTTCTATCTGTTCTTCTACTGTATTTACGCCCTCTAAATTAGGTAATAGCAACCCTCTTTTTCTTCCTTCTGTAATGATAATTCCATATTTCTTAACATCTAAATCATCCAAGGACTTAATTTCTTCTGCCTCTGAGAGAATATCGACAGTACAAATAATTTGCTCCATTTCTGATAATTGTACCGAAGGAAATCTTGGATCACAGACTCCTGCACTAACAGCATTTTCGATA
>CAYPIB010000115.1:2994-7345 GCA_964410675.1 uncultured Roseburia sp. | reverse complement strand
TATTAAAGGATATGATTATAGAACAAAAAAGGCAGGGTAAAACTATTATATTAACGACTCACAATATGCATGATGCGGAAGAACTTTGTGACCGGGTAGCATTTATTGTTGATGGAAAAATCAAAGCTTTAGATACACCCCATTCCTTACGGCAAAGTGGATCTGATACAATGGTGAATTACAGTTATATAGCGGATGGTCTTGAGCGTCAAAAATCATGCCTGTTAGCAGAGCTTAATAGGGAAATGGATTTTCAGAAGTCGCTTAAAACCGGAAAGATTACCAGTATCCATTCTAAGGAGCAAACGCTTGAAGATGTATTTATTGCTTTGACTGGAAGGAGTTTGCAATGAGAATGTTTAGAACATTATGCAACGACATTAAATATCAAATGAAATATGGTTTTTATGTTCTTTATCTATTTATCAGCGTTGTATATATATTGGCATTGGCAGTATGTCCTGAAGCTTATAAAAAAACAATTGCTTCACTTATTATTTTTACTGACCCTGCCATGCTTGGCATGTTCTTTATTGGGGGAATATGGCTATTGGAAAAGGGCGAGGGTATACATCGGATTATTATTGTTTCCCCGCTTCGGCCGATAGAATATATATTGTCAAAAGCAATTTCACTTGGCCTCATATCAACGTTAACAGCAATTTTTATAGCGCTGATTGGTTTAAAAGTAGCAGCAAATTATTTTGTATTATCAGTCGGCATATGGATTGGCTCAATGATTTTTACAATGATTGGAATGTTGCTGGCATCCTATGCCAACTCTGTAAATCAATACATACTGTATATTACACCACCGTCTATAATCCTTGCTGCTCCGGCTATTCTTGTGGCATTCGGGATAACCCATCCATTATTAGAAATTCTGCCCGGAACCGCACTATGGCATTTAATTAGTTACTCGATTGGTATGACAAAGCATTTGAATATATGGATATGGGTTGTTCTATTGTTGTGGCTGGGAATTGTAGTATTTTTTTTAAATATTCATATTCCTCTTGCCTTACAAGCTGAAGGAGGCGAAAAATTATGAGGCAGACATTAAGGCTGTTCCAAATAGGTTTGAAGCAATTATCCAAAGACGGCATGCTGCTCATGTTGCTGCCAGCTCCACTTTTAGTAGGAATATTGTTTAGATTTGCAATCCCGGTAATAAATAATTTATTGGGAAACAAAGTGTCTTTTTCACTTGAACCGTGGTATGGAATTTTTGATGGAATACTCATTTGTCTGACGCCTTTATTTGCGGCAATAGTGTCCTCTTTTTTGATGCTGGAAGAACGGGATGAAGGGATTGGTGCTTTTTATCAGATTACACCTACGGCAGGATATTCTTATTTATTTGCTAGAATCGGTCTGCCAATGATTTGGGCAGTATTAACAACGATAATAAATGTATTTTTGTTTCACATCTCAAATTTATCACCTGCCGCTATAATTTTAACATCTATCGTAAGTACATTTATGGGGATATTTTTTGCAATGATGATTGTTTCATTGGCAAATAACCGGGTAGAAGGTTTGGTCTTTTCAAAGCTAACCGGTTTTAGCTTGTTAGGACTTATAATCGTATGGTTTATCCCCGCCCCTTTTCAATATTTTGCAGCCTTTCTGCCATCTTTTTGGATTGGCAGATTATTAATGGACGGGATAACCCTTTTTACTTTTGCTGCAGGCATAATTTCCTGTTTTCTTTTAATTGGCTTATTTACAATAAAATTTATGAGAAGTATAGATTAATACCAATCATAGACAACTTTTTACAATTAGCTAATCTAGCAATTTGCAGTAATAGTCATGCTGTACAATAATTTTTTTTGCATGATCCTTCTGATGAACGGTATCAGTCAATAATTTGACAATTGCTTTTCCATACCCTTTGTTTAAATAAGCTTCGTTCCCAATTAGATAGTCGATGCTGAAAGTATCGCTTTTTTGAGTGACTTCATACCAATCTTCTAATTCGTTATCATAATATTGACAAAAACCAATAGGAGTATTTTCATCCATAACAATAAAGTGGTGTAACCATGAATATACGTCGTGCCGCCCGTTGATTTCAGTCAGCCAATCGTTTGCATCGAGATACCATTTCAATATATAATCTTTATTTAACCATGTTGTCAGTAAGTCGATATCAGCATCCTTGATTTCTCGTAAAACTAATTTCTTCATAAATGTGTCCTCTAATATATTTTTCTTAATAATTTGATTTTTTAAATAATAGGTAAAATCTAAAGAATACAAGGGGTATTTAAAATGAATGGTAAAGCTAAAAGAACAAAAAAGCAAGTAAATGTAGATAATTCTATGATAAATATTGTTTCAAAAGGATAAGAAGACAAACACAATTAGATTGAAGGTATGGGGATAGTAAAAAAACTTCATTTGTGATATTATAGAGGTCTGGCAGAACTTAGAAAAAGGGGGAATATATAATGGGTAAACGATATCATGTAATACTGTTTATATTATTAGTAGTAGGTGGAATTTTTAATTTTGGACTTACAGTACAAGCGGAGGACACAATGGTGCGTCCGGTTGAGATTAATGCAGCAAACTTTCCTGATAAGGCTTTCCGCGACTATTTGCTGGCACAGGATTTTGGATTGGATGAAAGATTATCAGGGGCAGAGATGGATGAGGTTACAATTATAGATTTATCTGGCAAGAGTTCAATTATCTCATTACAGGGGATTGAATACTTTCAAAATCTTACATTATTGTACTGCGATAACACGAAAATAAGTAAACTAGATGTAAGAAATAATACTAATTTGGAAATATTGTTCTGCAATAATACAGGAATAAGTGAACTAGATGTAAGAAATAACACTAATTTGGAAATATTGTTTTGCAATAATACAGCAATTAGCGAACTAGATGTGAGAAATAATACTAATTTGGAAATGTTGATTTGTAATAATACGGAAATAAGTGAACTAGATGTAAGAAATAATACTAATTTGCAAAACTTGACCTGCAATAATACAGGAATAAGTGGACTAGATGTAAGAAATAATACTAATTTAAAAGTATTGTACTGCGATAACACGGGAATAAGCGAACTAGATGTAAGAAATAATACTAAATTGCAAAATTTTTACTGCAATAATACAGGAATAAGTGAACTGGATGTGAGTAAAAATACTAATTTGCAAAATTTGGTCTGTAGTAATACAGAAATAAGTGAACTAGATGTAAGAAACAATACTAAATTGGAACTATTATTCTGCTTTAATACAGGAATAAGTGAACTAGATGTACATAATAATACAAATTTAGCAGTATTGGACTGCAGCGGTACAATAATAAGCAATCTTGATATAAGTATGACGAGTATTGATCCGAATGATTTAATACGTTACTCGGACTTTTCCAACTGTAAAACCCCAGTACCGCTTTTAAGTGGAAACATAATAGAATTGTCTCAATTACCGGGTATTGATGCAAGTAAGATAGTTGGTACTATTGAAAATGCAACGTTGTCAGAAAATAGTGTTGAAGTGAATAATCCATCAGAAGTTGTAAGTTATACCTATGATTGTGGCTTGGATATGAAAGAAACATTTACTCTTGAGATTTCATCATATGAAATAAGTTATGATGCCAATGACGGATCGGGTGAAATGGAAAGTGACGCAGCGTCAAGCGATGGAACAGCATTTACTTTACCTGAAAATAGTTTTACAGCCCCGATTGGCAAGCAGTTTAAAGAATGGGAAATCAAAAATCCTGAAGAGAATATAACAATAGAAGCCGGAGGAACATATACTTTTACAGAAGCAACAACGGTTTATGCAGTATGGGAGCCCATTACATACACGGTAGATTTTAAAAATGAAGGTCAACTTTTAAAATCGCAGACAGTGGAATACGGAGAGTCAGCAGAAGCACCGGAAGTAGCAGAGAAGACCGGTTATATTTATTCCTGGGATGTTGATTTTTCAAAGATAACAGAGAATTTGACTGTAAATTTAGTGCAAACACCAATAACTTATAACATTTGATTTAATATAAATGATGGGACAGCAGAAGCTCATACGCAAGAAGGCTTAGTATACGATCAATCGCAGAAATTAGATGCAAATATATTTACAAGAGAAGGCTGTACATTTAAAGGCTGGACGGAAGCAGCAAGCGGCCCAGTATTATATACGAATGAGGCATCTGTAATAAATTTAAGTACAGTGGATGGTGCTATAGTCGATTTATATGCAGTATGGGAAATAGATGAAGAAAGCACATTTACAGTAGTATTTAAAGACAAAGAGCAAATATTAAAAACAGAGACAGTAGAGAGTGGAGCATCAGCAACAGCACCGGAAGCAGC
>CAYPIB010000115.1:0-2894 GCA_964410675.1 uncultured Roseburia sp. | reverse complement strand
AGTTAAATAAAAATGCGTGAACTTTTTTTGAATTACTCTATATTATAAAATAAAAGCAATCAGCTAAAATTAAGGAGTAATTTTTATATGGAGTTATATGTATTTGCCGCTAATTTTCCGGAATTATATGATATGTTAAATCAAACTGTTAGATACACGATTGTGTCGAACAATATGACCGGAGAAGAGACTCTTAGGGATTGGGATAATGTAATTGATAATTTTGTCATGAGATTCGAAAATGATGGTTATTATGGACAGGAAATGAGATTGGTTACACCTCAGCAGATGTCTTATGATGGTTTCGGGGGCAGGGATGGCAGAGATGGAAGGGACCGCGACAGGGATAGAGATCGTGACCGCGATAGAGACAGGGACAGGGATAGAGACCGTGACCGAGATCGCCGCCGTTTTCGTGATTTTAATATAAGAGATATTATCAGACTTTTGTTTTTACGACAATTGTTTGACCAGGACCGTCGCTAAAACTTAATAAGTGATTATTGTGAAAGTTTATCTATGAAGTAAAAATGGGTTTTGCCAGGGTGGAAATGAACCACGTAGCAAAACCCATAATTTTTAGTAAAATGTACAATTAGCAAGTCGTCTTATATACTAATTTTCATAAAAGATAGAATGAATCTAGCAACAAAATAAATAGCTTCAATTGTGATAAATGTCTTAATAAAGCTATTATCATCTTCTTTTAGGTAGAGTTCTTTTATACCGAAATATAACAGCACTGTCGATATCACATAACATAGGCTTGTAATAGGACCTGTAATTCTGGAAACCTGAGAACTAATAATAACGAGTATATTTAATACTGCTGCTAAAATAGTTGGTATTTTGGCTAAGGTAACGGCAGCAATAATAGATGATAGAGATTTCTTTCTTTCCTTATTCATTACAAGTACAATCAAAGAAAATACAACAATCCCTAAAACTGGAGAAATGGTTGCCATTATAATAGATAAAATGCTGTCAAAAAATCCGTATCTGAAAAAATTTGCGATACTATTTAAGTCTATAACATAATAAAGATTTTGAATAAGTTCTGCAGCTGTCCATACAATCAGTAATACAATGGCTGTTTTAAAGTATGTATTATCCGCATTTGCGATGTCCTTTATTTTGTTAATCGGATTTTTGAAAAATTCCAGCAAGAAACCTTTTGTCTCTTCTGTATCCTCTTTTAAATTAACTTTTTTAATCGTTTCCCGTACCTGATCGATAGTTGATGAAGTCTCATTCTTTAGATTTTCTGTATCAATGGTAAAATCCTTTTTTTCTGAATCAGGCGCTGCAGACTCCTTCGCCTCTTCATTTTCGTTTTTTTGCTTATTTTCTTCCATAGTAGTCTATCTCCTTCTCATTGTGATGGTCCTACTTTATAATACCATTCATTATATGTATTTTCAATAAAAGTAGAACTTATAATCGATATTCTCAAAAGTATAATTATGGTTTATAATAAAATAAGGTGAATGTAAAGTATGAAAAAATTTAGTATAAAACTCACTGAAGCTATTTTATGGGTTGCAATATATAGCCCATTGTGGATATAACTTTTTATCTTTTATTATGATAATATTTCCAGTTACCGGCATATGACAGATTATAATATAAAGGAGATATAAAAATGAAAAAAATTAAAATTTTAGCTATTGTAGGTTCTCTGCGAAAGGAATCCTATAACCGTCAATTGGCTTTAGCGGCTAAAGATATTATTGGAGATTTGGCTGACTTTACGCTGCTTGAGTATCAGGAGGTACCATTTATGAATCAGGATATAGAATATCCTACGCCTGATGCTGTAAAAGATGCTCGTGATGCAGTGAAGTCCGCAGACGGAATTTGGTTTTTTACACCTGAATACAATCACTATTTCCCCGGTGTTCTCAAAAATCTCATCGACTGGTTATCCCGTCCGGGCGGCGATAAGGAGCCACAGGTTCTTGCCGGAAAGCCCGCTGCAATAAGCGGAATTTCTCCCGGTATGTCTGGGACAGGTCTGGCTCAAGACCATTTAGTTACGCTCATTAGTTTTTTAAATATGGATATAATGAATGCGCCTCGGCTTACGATACCCAATGCTATGCAGCAGCTTGACAGCGAGGGTAAGCTGACTCTGAAAGCAAGCTATCCTTACTTGGAAAAACAGGCGAATGCTTTTATTAGTTTTATCCAAAGCCGCTTGCAAGAATAAAAGGATGATGAATAATGAATCAAAGCCGGAGGAATAGTGTGCAGATGAAGGTCAAAAGATATGCTGTTTTAGATTTAATAAGAGGCTTTTCTCTCTTAAATATGATTATATACCATGCGGTATGGGATTTAGTGTATTTATTTGGATTTGATTGGCAATGGTATCAATCACAAATGGCATATATATGGCAGCAGTGTATATGCTGGACATTTATTGCCTTGTCAGGCTTCTGCCAGCCATTGGGGAAACGCAGGCTGAGAAATGGAATTTATGTATTTCTTGCGGGCTGGCTCCTAACAATAGTTACAAAATTGTTTATGCCGCAAAATATAATAATATTCGGAGTTCTCACATTAATTGGTTCCTGTGCGTTATTGCTGTTATTAGTAGAAAATATTTTGAAGCGGTGCCCCCCTTCTGTTGGTTTAATAGTCAGTATGTTGCTTTTTGTTATTACAAGAAATATAAATAACGGTTATTTAGGCTTTGGGAGTTTTAATATATGTAAATTGCCAAACAGCTTATATCGTAATTTAGCAACAACTTATTTCGGATTTCCGTCACAAGATTTTTATTCAACCGATTACTTTTCATTATTTCCCTGGTTGTTTTTATATCTGGCAGGGTACTTTTTATATCATCTTCTAAATCAAAGAGAACTACTTTGCTACTTAGAAAGAAAAAG
>CAYPIB010000114.1:0-7382 GCA_964410675.1 uncultured Roseburia sp. | reverse complement strand
CTTAAGCCTTTTCTACAGTGATTTTTGTATTCATATCAAAAAAACCAACCGTATTTTTGTCTGAAATAACACTAAGACTAACTAAGTCATACAGCCTGTGATACACTTTAAATTCATCACCGACATATCCGGTACATCCGACCGAAATCAGATAATCTCCGCCTTGCAGGTCCATTTGCTGCTCATATGTTACAATCCGCTCTTCGCCCTCTTTGACAATACCGGTTTCCACATGCTCATACATTGTATTAGTACCGGTAATATCGGTACCATGTACATTTTTAATTGTAAAAGTAAAGATTGGGTTATGAATCGTCTCATGAAAATGTAACTTCACTTTGACTTTAAACTTTGTTCCCTTTTCAATGAGGTTATTCATACTTTCATATTGATCTATAATGGCAAAATCAACGATTTCCGCCTGCTTCTCGCCATAATCAGAAACTGACTCATTAATCGTAAAATTATTTTTCCATGCATCTTTATTTTCATCATGCTGTGTTACCTGACTCTTGACACATACATCTTCTAACGTATCGACATCGAGCTGATTCACCAAAAGCTTTTTATACATATTAATCATGTCTTTTGGTGTTCCTTCTGCTAGTTTGACACCTCTATTAAGCAGAATTACCCGGTCACAATATTTCGATATGCTGCTCAAGTCATGGCTGACAAATAAAATGGTCTTGCCCAGCCTTTTAAATTCTTCAAACTTATGAAAGCATTTCGTCTGAAAGAAAACATCGCCAACCGACAAGGCTTCATCTACTATTAAAATTTCCGGATCAATATTAATGGCTACTGCAAATGCAAGACGTACAAACATACCGGAGCTATATGTTTTGACCGGCTGGTATACAAACTCCCCAATATCGGCAAACTCTAAAATTGATTCCAGCTTTTCCTCAATTTCTACTTTAGAAAATCCAATCATTGTACCGTTTAAATATATGTTTTCAATGCCGGTATACTCCATATTAAAACCGGCACCAAGCTCCAACAGTGCGGATATCCTTCCGTTCACATCTAAATTACCGCTTGTTTTACTAAGTACTCCGGTAATAATTTTTAAAATTGTGGACTTTCCGGAACCGTTTGTTCCAATTATTCCCACACTCTCACCCTGTTCAATATCAAAGGTAACATTTTTAAGCGCATAGTGCTCTTTAAAATTATGCTTTCTTGAAAGACCTAGTGATTCCTTTAGCCGGTCCGACGGCTTATTATATAGTTTGTATATTTTACTTAAATCAGAAATCCGGATTGCAACCGGTTTTGTCTGCTCTTCTACCATTTTTTCACCTATCTTTTTGTTTATGTTTCTATAATACATCCGCAAAATGCGGTTTTAATCTTTTAAAAATGATTGCGCCAAATCCAAATAATGCAATTGTCAAAATCCAGAAATAGGCAAGCAGCCCCGGCTGCTGCCAAAACCATACGTCACCAAATAATGACTGCCGGTATCCATTTACAATATAATAAACCGGATTCAGCCGGAATATCCATTCAAAACTTTTCCCCTCAACGATTGTAAATGACCACATAATTGGGGTTGCCCACATACCAATCTGCAAAGCTATATTGACAATCTGAGTCAAATCCCGGAAAAAAATCACGACCGAGCAAAATGTATAGCTTAATGCTAAAACTAAAATAAACATACAGAAACTATAATAAAAAATCTGTATCGAATATAAGTCAATCTGGTAGCCATATATGACATAAATAATAAGAAGAACTCCAATAAAAAACATATGAATAAAACTTGCTGCTATAATTTTAATCAGCGGCAATATACTAATTTTAAATACTACCTTTTTTACTAGATAATGATATTCAAGCAGTGCATTTGTGGCATTATTAATCGCTTCCGAAAAGAAAAACCACGGTACGAGTCCGCTTGTCAAATAAACAACAAATGGAACCTCTACACCCGATTTGAACATTTCTCCTTTGGCACTGAAACCCTTTTCAAAAACGAGCCAATATACTAAAATTGTAATAACCGGCTGTACAAATGCCCATATTATCCCCAAATAAGAACCTGCATACCTTGTTTTAAAATCATTTTTAGATAACTTCCAAATCAGCCGCCTGTTTTGCCACAGCTCCACCGGAAGGGAAAACAACTTCTTTATAAAAAGTGTCATAGCTTGCTTCTTCTCCTTGTATAGTAGTAAGGACCAATACTTTAACTTGTCTTATGATGCAATATCTCACGCATTATACCATATTTAACCACTATTGGCAATTTATACGAAAGCATTGTTTGCTCATTCTTTCTCTTGCTTCAATACGCACTCAAACGAATACGTACCCGATCCTAATTGCTTTTTATCGTTTCCGTTAATTGTAAATACTGCCTCTGTATTTGCTGGAATTGTTACTTCATACAATACATTCTCTTCATCCAACTCCCATTTTACACTTATCTTTCCATAGATGGAATTATAATACCCCTCGCACCTTTTCACCGGGGCATCAGCCCCTGTTACTACGATTGGTTTTAAGAGTATTTGTCCATTTGCTGCATCTATGGAAATGCCTAGCATCGATTCATACATCCAGGCTGCTATACTGCCATTGCTGTAATGATTGAAGGAGTTCATCCCGCTTGGTTCAAACCCCGTTTCTTCCGTATAAGAATCCCAACGTTCCCAAATCGTTGTCGCACCTTGATTGACACTATACATCCACGACGGACTCTCCTGCCTTAGTAAAAGTTCGTATGCCAGTTCAGCATATCCTTCCTTGGTCAATACGGGCAGTAATTCGGGAGTACCTAAAAAGCCCGTAGAAAGTTGATTGTTATTTTTCTCTATCATTTCAGCTAAATCTTTGACTGTATTATCTTTTGTCTTTCCCTTTACCAATTCATTTGAAAGGGCAAGCAGACAGGCTGACTGTGTCTGAACGTTTAAATGGTCATTCACAATATATTTTCCTTCAAAATAACGTTTGATTTCTTTTAACTTTATCTTATATTTCCTCGCATCCCGTTTATTTCCTAATATCTCTGCCATATCCCTCATCATCGCAGCATCTTTTGCATAATAAACGGTTGAAATAAATTCCTTATCTGTCTCTTCAAATGCAAGCCAATCCCCAAAAGCAGTAAGCGGGCCAATCCTGCCTTGTTCAATATCAAAATTACTCACACTTTCCAAGTAATCCATGTATCGGTTCATAGAGTCATACATTTTCTCAATGCAGGTTTTGTCTCCATAAAACTGATATAAATAATAAGGAATCGAAATACCAGCATCTGCCCATCCGGCATTACCTCCTCCGGTTACAATTGAGTATGGAACCGTATCGGTATAGGCTCCGTCATCCTGCTGGCTGTCTAAACAGTCTTGAAGCCACTTATTATAAAAACTCCGTAAATTCTGATTATAAAGAGATGCCTTTTGAAAGACTTGTAAATCTCCCGTCCATCCCAGTCTTTCATCACGCTGCGGACAATCTGAGGCAACGAGCAGAAAATTATTTCTTTGACTCCACTTTATATTCGAAAAAAGTTGATTGATCTGTTTGTTATCTGTCTGAATATCTCCGCTTTCCGGTGATGCATTCGTAAGTGCGATTCCGATAAGATTTTGAATTACAATATCCTCACTTGTGCATACCGCAATATAACGGAATCCAAAATAAGAAAAAACAGTCTGATATTCCTCCATTTCTCTTCCGCCTGACACAATTGTTACTTTTGATTGTGCCGAGCGATAATTTTCTTGATGTATACTTCCTTTCGGGCCGTCATTTTTCCTATTTTTGCTGCCGGAATCATTCAATATTTCTCCAAATTCCATTGTAATTGTACTTTCCTTTGGTGCTGTATAAACTAAATTGGGAACTCCCGTCATATTTTGTCCAAAATCAAAAATAACCGTTTGTCCTTTTGACAACACAAGCGGAAAGATTGCCTCATCCATCAATACTTGCTGCACAGCAATCTGTCCAAATTTAGTCTGATTTTCCTCTATTTCATGATACAGCACAGCCTCTTGTGCTTTCCTGCAATAAGCATCTGCCTGTGTTACATTATATCCATAGAAAGAGCCAAATTCCCCCTTAAATAAAATGTCCTCCTGATTCAGAACACGGACTTTACAGCTTCTTTTCTTACTTAAGTCCATTGTCTCTTCTGATGCAGTCGGCAGATTTGCATTAAATATTTCCCCATTGTAAATATCCGCTGAAATAACTGAGGTATCCTTTATATAATCCCATGTTTCGTCTGTTACTATCCGTTCTTTTGTTCCATCAGAATATAAAATATGAAGTTCACCAATAAAAGCCGGGGGCAAATAATCATAAGTGCCCTGTGATACTCTTCCACACCACCAACCGGTTCCTACCATAACCCCAATTTTATTTTCGACACCATTCTTTAAATATGAAGTTACATCATAAGTATTATATAAAAGTGTCCTGTCATAATTTGTCCATCCTGGTTTTAGCTCATCGTAAATCCGTGTGCCTTTCGCAGCATCTAAGCGGCCGATTCTCTCTCCATTTAAATATGCATCGTAAAGACCAAGCGCGCTCGAATATAGTACTGCCCTTTTTACCTCTTTTTCTAAAACAATAAAAGACTTTCTAAAAATAGGCTGCCCGTCTTCGTATACCTTCTCTTCCGGCTGCATTGCAATAAATCTTGTATTGGCAAATATGTTTTTCTGCCAATAGGAAGTCGTAAACTTTGTCCAAGCCGATACGCCAGTCTCTCCATTTTTATCCTCAGCAATGACGAGCCACTGGTAATCACATGTTTCGTTAAGCGCCTCACCCATATAAGGGATTGCATTTGATTGACTGGAAACTACCTTGCCGCTATCCCAGACGAGCGTTCTTTCATTCTCTAATAAGCCCTGCTTACACACAATAATTTGATAAGAATGTTGTTTAATATTTTGATTCTCTGATTTTATCTGCCATGAAAAAACCGGATTTTTATTATCCACCCCAAATGGCTCTTTGATACCATCTACTTCCAGCTGTTCTATTAAGAACACGGCATTATCGTTTTCCTTGTTCATAACTGATACAACATAATCATAGTCAACACCGTCATTTTTGCTGGCATTCGTAATTAACCCAAGGCTGATTATGACAATGCCAGCGCATAAAAGTAATGCAATTTTGCCTATTATTATAAAATTTGAATCTCTACATATTTTTGTCATTCGTCATACCCATCAGCTAATAAAGCGTAATTTTATTTGGTGCTGTTTGATAACTGATAATTTCTGCTTTCATGCCTTTCATTAACTTAATATAATGCGGCGTTGTATATTCACCAGCTTCGCCAGTATCTTGCTTTTTATTTTCCATCAGCCAATCCGGAGCATCAAACAAGGCTGCTTTCGGAGATACAAGCCGATAAAAAGAATCCGGAAGGGACCCATTTCCATGGTGTGACATCTGCACATAATCTGACTTCAACCCGGTGCCATATTGCGTCATAATTTCATCAGCTACCAGCTCCCCAATATCCGCTAAATATAAAATGCTTTCTTTCTTCGCTGAAAGCTTAAAAACCATGGAGCCATCGTTTAAAATATTATCGCTTTTACTTATGACAAGATTGTCACAAGTATGGAAAACCTCCATTTTAAGTCCCAGTAAATTACATTCATCTCCCTTTTTCAGCCATGTAACATTATTATGTTTTTCCAATCCTCTCAACAGATAGCTGTATGTATCCACTCGGCTCCCTTGTATTTCTACTGCGTTAAAGTCCATTTCCCCGACTAGAATTTCTCCGATGCGTATTTCACTTTTATGCCATTCGGCTTCCAGTAAGGATGCAAGGGCTCCGCAATGATCATCATGTGAGTGAGTAATAATCCAGTAATCCACCTTTCCTCCCCTTTTCTTAATTTCCTCTACCATGGAAAGTGTCTGCCATGCACGTCCTCCATCAATTGCGATCACTCCGCCTCTGCCATCCTCAATAAGATAGCTCATACACTGAAGCCCTTCTACATCTGCAAACTGGGTAATCGTATAGCTAGCACTTACTTCCTCAATAAGCTTGTAAATTAAGTAATTTTCGGTTCCCCCAATCACTCTGATTTGATAGCTCTCTATATCCTCCGGCAAGATATGATGTTTTCCAAAAACAGCATAAGTAAATCCTTTCTGCTTCATCCTTCTTACTACTCTTTTTAAATTTACTTGCTCTGCATCCATCAGGAAATTACTTGCCGTCTTTTTATTAGCATCAAAACTGCCAAAGTCACGCCGCACAAACAAAAGTTCAATATTAGCATTATACATCCGAATATCTTCACATAATGGCTCCGCAACCATCGCCCTTGGCCCTTTAAAGTTTAGTCTGTTAGGTTCTATCTCTGCATCATCAGGAAGTCCTTCATAATCTCTCAAAATAATTTCACTGACTTCGATTGCTTCCTGCTTAATCTTATAACTATTTTGTGCCGGCTTATATTCAGTGCTGATATAAACGGTTCTCCCGCATAAAACAATTAAAATAATAAGCCATATCCATATTCCTCTTTTTTTACCGGCAATATCTGCTCCGGCTGCACATATAAAAACAGGAGATAAAAAAAGCCAGAAAAAGCGCTCATAAACTTCCATATAATTAGCACTCTCAACTAACCTTATAAAGATTGGGTTAATAATAAGCAGAATAAGAAAAAGCATATACCAAAGGTAGCTTTTTAATTCCCGGCTTTTGTCCTTTTTTACAAAAAAATATAACACTGTCCCTAAAAATACAAGTCCAATGGCTCCTATTCCCCAATATTTATTTACTTCTTCCTTAATCGTCGTAAGCCACCAGTACATAGATTACCTCATTTCAGTCATTTGCTATAATAGAAAAGCTGCCAGCAATATAATCTGTGGTGCACAACAGATACCGGCATAAATAATATTGCGGTATTTCTTTTTAGCCGTCGCGTTACCAAGAGCTGCCAAAAATGTCACTACCATTCCTAAATATAGCCCCGTTTCTCCCATGAATGCACAGGCACACAGGCCAAGGGCTGTCATAATCCAATACGGAAGTGCTTGTTTAAAGCCCTCTTCCTCCCAGGCACGACTGATTGCATCATATACATATGGAAGTCCAATCGTGACAAACAATGCCTTTCCCTGCCAAATACGTGTAATCAAAAAGTTCTCGGCACTAAACACAAAATAGTTTCCAAACATATGCAAAAAGGCAAGGAACATAAGAAAAATTCCCATTTGCTGTTTCTTTTTTAGCCATCTGTCTGCCAGCCTGCAATACAAGCCATATGCAAGCGGCATATAAAAAAGAGGATATAAATTATGACAGATAATAAGCGTATGAAGTCTTTTGCACATGAGCGATAAGGACGCCTGATATGCCGGGAGAG
>CAYPIB010000113.1:0-7431 GCA_964410675.1 uncultured Roseburia sp. | reverse complement strand
CTTAAAATCCTGTCGTAGCAATACGGTACCGGTTCGATTCCGGTCGCCGGCAGTAAAAAACCCTTGAATAAGTTCAAGGGTTTTTTTAAATGTCTTATATTTTTTTCATAATTATTAAGCAAAGGTGAGATCTAAGTTAAAAAAATGATTGCTATCTTTTATCAATAATCTTATCAATCAATCCATATTTATGTGCTTCTCCCGCAGACATATAATTATCTCGCTCTGTATCAATACGAATTTCTTCAATAGACTTTCCCGTGTTTTCTGATAAAATACGATTTAATCGTTGCTTGCTTTTCTGCATATGGTCTGAAACAATTTTTATATCCGTTGCCTGTCCTTGCACACCATTTCCGTGAATTGCTGGTTGATGTATCATGATTTCTGCATTTGGAAGTGCAATTCGTTTGCCTTTTGCTCCGCCAGCTAATAAAAATGCCCCAAAACTTGCGGCAAGTCCTATACATATCGTAGACACATCACATTTAATATATTGCATTGTATCATAAATAGCAAAACCTGCTGTAACAGAACCTCCGGGGCTATTGATGTATAATTGAATATCCTTTTCTGGATCTTGCGCCTCTAAAAATAGCATTTGTGCAATAATCAGGCTGGCTGAGACATCGCTCACTTCCTCTCCTAGAAAAATTATTCTATCAGATAATAATCTGGAAAAAATATCATAACTTCTTTCTCCACGACTTGTTTGTTCGATGACATAAGGAATTGTACTCATGCGACAATTTTACCTCCCCCCACATAACTTGAATGAGAATAATAAAATATAGAATCTCTCATACTGATTCTGGATTGCTTCGGGTAAAAAGCGCCATTTCTTCTAAATACTTGTGGTGTGCACAAATACAATTGATTAAATGCTAAAGTAAATGCCTGTTGTGAATTGTACTGTGCTTCATAGGCAATTTCTATGATCGGTTTTTTAGTTTCTATTAATTTTTGAGCGGCTAATGTTAATCTGCGTCCCTGTATATACTTGTAAATTGTTCCTCCTGTTTGCTCTGCAAACACTCTTGCAATATAGAACTTTGAATAATTCAAATCCTTTGCGATTTTATCCAAAGATATTTCTTCATCTAAATGCTTCTCTATATAATCCACTAATTTTTCTACAACAGTATTTCTACTCATTTGACGTCACTCCTTTTTCTCGTTAGTATAGCATAATCCTTTGAATCAGTCTTAATAGAAATTGCCCTATTAGTTTTAAATTGCATATAATTGCTAAAATATTTATTGAGAGAAGAACTGACAAATATTACTACATTGGCTTTAAGTTTTTATTCAACCGTTCAATCATCCATGTTAACCGTTTTTCTCGGCCGGTATCTGTTTTTGCATCAAAATATGCCCGTGTATAGGTCTTTTTTACAGATAGTGACATTGCCATAAAATTAGTATAAGCTGGTTCCTGCCCTTTTAATAAACTTGACAAAAGTTTAATATCTTCCTCAGTTATTGCAGGAGCCTTCGGGGCATTCCATTGCCCGTTTTTCTTGGCTTCCTCAATTTTAATCCTGCCATAGTCGGTCATCTTTCCTTGCTGCTCAAGCTGTTCGACCAAAGCCTTGTTTTTCTCAGACCACTTACTATTTGACCGGCGGATAGAAAAATATTTTTTGTACGTTTTATCGTCAAGGCTTTGCATTTGTCCATCAATCCAACCAAAGCACAAGGCTTCTTCCAGAGCTTCACTGGCTGTGAGCGTAACCGGACCGCCTTTTTTGCCAAAAAGCAACCATACTCCATTGCTGCTTATGACATTTTTAACTAACCATGCATGAAATGCGGCTCTATCAGAAAATTCTAAAATATCTTTCATTAATTTTATTTCCCCTTTCTTTAAATCCCATCCAGAAATGAGTTTCGCTATTGCCTAAGTCACATATGAATAATTTTATTAGAGTATAGCAGATATATGGTATAAAAAGAAGTAAATTAATATTTGTGTCTTGACAAATATTTCATATGTAATATAATTATTACATATAATGCAACTAAAAAGGAGGATTTATTATGAATAGTATATTAGAGTCAATAAACATCATGCCTGTATTGGGGACATTTTTTATCTTTATAATAATTATTGTGCTAATAATTGTTGTTGCTAAAACCAGACAAATCCAAAGCTCAAAGATCAATCAAGAGTCTTTCGAAGAGCTAGTCCAAGAGTTAAGAGCTGACAATGCAATTTTAAAATCGGAACTTGCTGCCATCAAAGAAACTGTAAATTCCATAAATAAGATGATGGAAGAAATTGAGTAGTATGGATACTGAAAATAATGCTCTCATTCCATTTGAATATGAGAATTATATAAAACTATTCGATGCACTTTCCCATCCTATGAGAATAAAGATCATCGGGATATTAGCGGTAGAGCGGCAATATGTTAGTGAACTGGCAAGATTAATTAATATCAGCAGGCCGCTCCTATATATGCACTTGAAAAAAATAGAAGCTGCCGGACTTGTATCAAGCCATCATGAGATTTCCGAATCAGGTAAAGCCATAAAATATTATGAATTAAAACAGTTTGATATCCGTTTGACACCTGAAATATTAACAGAACTTTCCAGTGCGATTCCCATTGCTGAAAATAATGAGGTATAATATGAGGAAAAGAATATTGCTTCCACTTTGCCTTAGTGGTGTATTATACCTCATTAATTCTGATGAGACGGGAACTGTTTGCTTCTCTTTTAATGCACTGCCTATTCCTGTTTTTGGGAACAGCTAACAACGCAAAAATTAGTCGGCGTACTTGAACTGTGGGTATCCTTGCCTGATGCTGTCGTATATCAAGTGAACTACAATTATGGACGTATTAATAGAATTCCTTAAAGATGTAATAAGGGGCAAGAGTCAGATATATTAGATACTATCTATGTATATGGCTCTTTTTCGTTGCAATAATCGACTATTGTCTAAACTCAAATATTAATGTAATATAAATGGTTATTCTATTAGGAATTTTTAAGACATATATAAACATTGACTCTATAAAAAAATTGTGATTTACTGTTGTAAAAGCATAAATAAGGGAGACAAAATATTTTGAAAAAGAAAATTAGAAAAATAATAATATGGTGTGGCTTTTTCTTTATACTATTAATTATTATTGGCATTATCTTTCCCACATGGACACCTAAAATTTCAGGTGAACAAAGTATTAGTGAATTAAGAAGTGTTAAGATTAATGGTACTGAGCTTGAGGTTATGATTCGAGGCAGCAATATTGAGAATCCGGTTATTTTGTTTTTACATGGAGGTCCTTGTGTTTCTGAAATTCCTTATGTTAGAAAGTATCAAGATTTATTGGAACAGGATTTTACAATTGTTCATTACGATCAGCGCGGGAGTGGCAAATCCTACGATTTCCGAACCGATTATTCAAATGTAACGGCTTCGACTCATGTTGATGATGCAATAGCACTTACAAAGTATATTAAGGAATATCTGCATAAGGAACAAGTTATCTTGATTGGGCATTCGTATGGAACTTATATTGCAACAATGGCTGCGGCATATGAGCCGGCCTTATATGAGGCATATATTGGAATCGGTCAAATGTCAAATACAATCGAGGGTGAACTAGACGGATTAAGCCGATGTATCGATGCTGCGAAAACAGCAGAAAATGAGAAGGATGTTACATATTTGGAAAGCCTAAAAGAAAAAATTGAAAAAGGCGAGGCAATTACTCCACGTGATTATGTGCGGAAATATGGGTTTGCCGCAAGAAATATTAATGAAAGTGCAGATGAATTGCAAGGAATTTTATTTGGCAGTGAGTACAATTTACTTGATGTGGTTCGTCATAAGACAGCAGCTCTTAAGTATCAGGATAGTTTGATTATGGAAGCGTTAGATAATCCAATATCAGAATTAGTAAAGACAATTGATATACCTGTCTATTTCGTTATGGGAAAGTATGATTGTATGACTTCACCTAAAGCCGCAGATAAATATTTAAATAGTCTCACGGGTCGTTCCGCACGGCAGATAATCATATTTGAAGATTCGGCACATTATCCTCAATTTGAAGAAAAAGAAAAATTTTATAATTGGATGTGCCGTATATTTAAATAATTAGTTTAAGAAAAGCCTAAAATCCTTCTTTAAATGAATGTAAACGCATTTCAACTAAGTATTAAACAAATTTTTGAAAAACTTTAATGAATTATTTGATTTGTCAGAAAAGTTTAGAAAGCCACGAGTAATAATTGACAAAAATTGTTATATTTACTTGTTGTTAAAAAGAATATTTGTTATGATAGAATAGTATATTTAATTTACAAATTATTTATTTAAGGGACGCCAGAGAAGGAGGAACCAGAATGAGAAAAGACGAAAGTGAGTCAAAAAACTATCAAATGAACAGTAGCCCAGGTGTTTCTAAGGGGACAACTATTAAGCAGGAAATTCAGAAGGTAATTATAATTCTAGTTAGTGTTTCTTTAATTTTAGTAGGGGGTATTTCATGCTGGCTCAATTATTCATCAACAGAAGATGCATTAGAGCAGAATATGCAGGAAACTGCAATCCAAACTGCCGATAAGATACAGTATAGACTAAAGTCGACGATGAATTTGATAGAGGTTGTTGGAAGTATTGCCAGATTAAGCAATGAAACAACTACTGTGGAAGAGAAAAGAGATTTGTTGGATGGATATGTAAAGAAATATGATTGGCTGAATGCTACCATTACTGATGCAGAAGGAATTAGCATTTTTGATAGCACTATGGACATAAGCGAGAGAGACTATTTCGCGACAGTTATGAATGGAGAGACAGCCATTAGTGATCCGCTTTATAGTAAAGAAACCGGAGAACTGATTATTGTTGTAGCATCTCCATTATGGCAAGATGGAAAACAGGATACGAAAGTAGTAGGCGTTGTTTTTGCCTCAATCGATGGAGCTGCTCTTTCGAATGTTGTGAAAGAAATAAAAGTGAGTGAACATGGAGAAGCATATATTATCAATAAAAATGGAGATACTATTGCACATCCGAATTTTGAATTAGTAAAAAATACAGCAAATGCAATCTCAGATAGTAAAACAGATTCGTCCAAAAAAAGATTGGCAGCAGTAGAAACTAAGATGATTAATGGAGAAAACGGATTTGGCAAGTATAAAGATGGCGGCAAGGAATGGTTTAGTGCTTATGCTCCCGTAGGGCTTAATGGCTGGAGTATGGCAGTGACAGCTCCTGTCAATGACTTTATAATGTCAAGTATCATTAGCATTATTATTACAATTGCTCTGCTCGTGGCAGCACTTTTTATTGCAGTCATAACAGCAAGAAGCTTGGGAACACTGATTGGAAATCCAATGAACCAATGTGCAGAGAGATTAAGGCTCTTAGCAGAAGGTGATTTAGAATCACCGGTACCGAATTTAAATACGAAAGATGAGACAATGATTTTAGTCGATTCTACAAAAATAATAGTAGATAGAATGCAGCAAATTATCGGTGATGCAGGATATATTCTTGCAGAAATGGCAGAAGGCGATTTTACTGTCAGAACCAAAATAGGTGATGAAGCATATGTCGGTGCATTTAAAGAGTTAATATTATCCATTAGAAAATTAAATAGAAATATGGATACAACTTTAAACGAAATTCAAGAGGCATCAACGCAAGTAGAGGCAGGGGCAGTGCAGATGGCGGAAAGTGCACAGAGTCTTGCAGAAGGTGCAACAGATCAAGCCGCATCCGTTCAAGAACTGCTTGCAGGAGTTACAGATGTAGCTGAACATGTAGAAAAGAATACAAAAGACACAAACGTTGCTCATGCAAAAGTAATTGAAGTGGAAGAAGAAGCAAGAGTAAGTCAGGAAAAGATGAGTGAATTGATGGAAGTTATGAGGAGAAGTGAGGAGACTTCAAATCAAATTAGTAATATCATCGGTGGAATTGAAGAGATTGCATCACAGACAAATCTACTTTCATTAAATGCTGCCATAGAAGCAGCACGTGCAGGCGAAGCTGGAAAAGGTTTTGCTGTTGTTGCGGATGAAATCAGACAGCTGGCAGAGCAAAGTGCACAATCGGCAGTAGACACAAGGAATTTAATCGAAGCATCGATTACGGAAGTAAAAAATGGTGTCAATACGACAAAAGATACGGCGCAATATTTGGATATGGTTATGGAAGGTCTGGACGAGATATTAGCTTCAGTTGGCGGTATCAGAACAGCGTCTGATAAACAGGCAGAGGCGATGAAAGAGATAGAAACAGGTGTAGAACAGATATCACAGGTAGTTAGCAATAACTCGGCAGCAGCAGAGGAAACATCTGCAACTAGCGAAGAACTTTCAGCTCAGTCAGAAAGCTTAAATGCATTAATTGCACGTTTTAATTTGAGTAGATAAATAGTAATTAAACAATTAGGGTTTTAATCTATGGATTAAAGCCCTTTTTTGCCAATGCACAGAGTTGTAAAATAGGGTGAAAAGAAGTAAAATAGATTATGAGTATAGACAGGCAGGGAGGTAAAAATGGCAATAGTAGGAGCATATGTTCTTCCCCACCCACCAATTATATTTCCTGAAATTGGCAGGGGAGAACAATTAAAAATACAAAAGACAATCGATGCTTACAAGGAAGCGGCAAGACGAATTGCACTCATGCGGCCGGATACTATAATTATTGTATCGCCTCATTCTGTAATGTATCAAGATTATTTTCAAATATCATCCGGAGCCTATGCAAAGGGAGATTTCGCAAGATTTGGATATTCTAATATTGTAATTGATGCTAATTACGATGAGGAGCTTGTTTCAGAAATAATAAGAGAAGCGCAGGCAAATGATATTGCTGCCGGCACTGAGGGTGAGACAGACCGCAGCCTGGATCATGGGACAATGATTCCGCTTCGCTTTATTAAGGAAGTTTTTACTCAGCCCTTTAAAATAGTTAGAGTGGGCTTATCCGGTTTTTCGTTAGCAGAGCATTATCGTTTTGGGAAATGTATGAAGACCATAGCAGAAAGAAGTCAAAAAAGAATAGTAATGATAGCCAGCGGTGATTTATCTCATCGCTTACTGGATCGTGGACCTTATGACTATGCAGAGGAGGGGCCCAAATATGATGCGGCTGTTACGAAGCTTCTTGCTGATGGTAATTTAAAAGAAGCATTGAATTTCAAAGAAGAGTTTTGTGCAAAAGCAGGAGAATGCGGCCACCGCTCGATAGCAATTTTATCCGGTTTTTTAGATCAGATATTATTGAAGTCTGAGCTTTTGTCCTATGAAGGACCATTTGGAGTCGGGTATGCAGTTGCGGCATTTCAAGACTACCATACAGCACTGGCAAGAGAATCATTAGAATACTATTTAAAGTATACTAAAATACTTCCGCTTTCTAAAAATCTGCCAAGTCAGATGTTAGAACAAAAAGCA
>CAYPIB010000112.1:0-7448 GCA_964410675.1 uncultured Roseburia sp. | reverse complement strand
AGTTTAAAACATTTGCACCGGATAATCCGGTGCATTTTTTTCTTATCAATCAATTACTTTACATGTAAAAAGATATTGACAAAAATTTTTTTCATTTGTATTGTAAGTAGTAATACTCTATAACCTAGAGAGGTGTGAAACGTGTCAAGACAAAGAAGTATGGATACAATTAAGGAAGCTGAGTATGTAACAATTGGAGAACTTGTTCGTCTGACTGATACAAGATACAGTACGCTAAAATATTATACGGAAGAGGATATGCTTCCTTTTATGCAAAACGAAGCGAACTTAACAAGAAAATACAGACGTGTGGAAAGTGTAGAGCGTATTTCTTATATTAGGAAATTGCGCGAAGAAGGAAGAACAATTTCAGAAATAAAAAAAACATTGCAGGAGACATAAATGAATGTATTGCCATTACATAATATATTAAAAAAAATTGAAGAATCACAACATGAATCATTGACAATAGAGCAGCTGGCAAAAACAGCCTATTTGTCGGAGTCACATTTGCAGCTGCTTTTTAGACAAATTTCAGGGCAGTCGATTAAATCATATGCAAGAGGCCGTAAGCTGGCTCATTGTCTGGATGACTTGTTTCAAACGGATATGAGAATTATTGATATTGCCTATAAATATGGTTTTGCACATGAACAGTCCTTTGTACGTGCATTTAAAGCCGAATTTGGCCATACACCCGGTAATGCAAGAAAAGAGAAGAAAATTTTAAAAATCAGAGAGTGCATCATGCCGGAAAATCTGCATAATTCAGACGGAGGGTTTCTGTATGGGCCGGAGCATGTCATTGTTCCGGCATTTACGATTGCGGGAGTGCCGACATTACTTGAGAATTACTCCAGATATGATGATACGTCTGCACTTGAGCCGAATCGATTGGGTAATGATGCTTTTTACCCAATACTTAATCATATTCCGGGAGCAGATTGTACGGTATATTATGGTTTGTGCAATTGGATCAATGAAACAGATGTTATTTATATGCCCGGTGTAGCGATTAAGAAAGATGTCTCTTTGCCAGAGGGATTAGAAAGCTTTTCTTTTCCGGTACATCGTTGTGTTCGTTTCCGTTATATTGGAAAGCACCCCATTGAAGAGCTGTCGATAAAAGCAGCATCGGATACATATGATTTAATCAATCATTTCTTTCGGTCGCAGCAGCGTTATACTCGAAATAAAAGCTATCATTACGAGCGGATTGACGGAAGCTTATATGATGGTGTGTATTGTCAGATGGAATTAATGTATCCGGTTCATGACAACTATGAGGGAGAATATAAAACATAATAGATTTGGTTCATTTTTTCTTAGTTATTTATGATATTTTGGATATGTAGAGTTATATATTTCAAGGAGGATAATACTAAGAAAGGAATGAGCAAAAATATGAAAAAGAGAGTATTAATGTTATTACTAGTGACAGCTGCGCTATCTGTCTCTTGTGCAGGCAACGAAGCAAGTAAAGGAAATGAAACAGATCAAACTGCCACCGTGGAAACAACAGGGGAAGTTGAAGTATCGGAGGATTTGCAGGAAGAATTCACAAATGGAATTGTGGAAGAGGTTGTTGTACCGGCACCGTCTCTTGCAAATAATATCATTGATGAGGATTTAGAAAAGGAAATAAAGATTTATTTGCCGGCAGATTATGAAGTAAGCGGACTTGAGTATCCGGTATTGTATTTTTTACCGGGATTTGGTGACAGCTATGCAGATTATATGAATATATTTAAAAATGCTCTTAACAGTGCTAAAGTGAAAGATATGATTGTAGTAACCGTTAACGGCAAAAATAAGTTTCATGGAAGCTTTTACAGCAATTCACCTGTTATTGGTAATTGGGAGGACTATATATCACAAGATTTGGTAAGTTATATTGATGAAAATTATCGGACTGTGCAGGATGCAGCACACCGAGCAATTGTAGGACATTCAATGGGGGGAACCGGAGCTGTCAGTTTGGGGATGAATACGAGTGTATTTGGTCATGTATATGCGATGAGTCCGGGATTACTTGCTCCGGACAGCTTTCAGGAAACAAGCGTTGCATTAGATATGATAGAAAGAAAAATGGAAGAGTATAAAGAAATGAGTGAGGAGGAAGCTAGAGAAGACTATTTGGCTTCAGTGATGTCCTGGCCGCAAGACTTTACCTTTGGCTATGCGTCAGCATTTGCTTATGACGCAGAAGGAAAAGCGCCTTTTGTTTTATTGCCAGAGAAGGATGCAGATGGCAATTATGTACGTGATGAAATATGGGAAAGATATGAATCCGGGTTTGGCAAGCTTTCAGAAAAACTTTTGGAAAAGAAGGAAAATTTAAGTGCACTAAGCAGTTTAGTAATAGAGTATGGGGATAGTGATGAGTTTACATGGATTCCCGCTGGCTGTGAATACTTTTCGAAACTACTGACAGAACAGGGAATTGACCATAAACTGGAACCTTACGAAGGAGGGCATCAGGAAAAAGTTTTTTCAAGGATAACGGATATAGTAATTCCTCATTTTCAAACGATATGGAGTAATAATGAATAAAATAATGAACAAAGAACGAGGGATGAAAGTCCTTCGTTTTTTAATTTCGCAGAAAAACAACATGCTTTCAAAAAAAGTTGATATACAGTTATTACTACAAATACCTTATAATTAACAGTAGCAGTTACTAAAATTTACGAAAAGGAGGGTAGCAAAAAACATATAATAATTTGGGATACGTATTGAGGAGGGGGCGTCAAAATAACAATAATTGGGGTTAATAAAAAATTAGAGGTGTTTATAAAATGAAAAAAAAGCTATGGATGAGACTGACAGCGTTATTTTTAATGCTTGTTATGATATTTACTGGGATTCGTCTGCCGGAAGGCACAATGAATGTAGACGCTGCAAGTTCAGAAAACTCAATTATCGTACATTATAAAGGTACAGACTCGGTTCCGAATATTTATTATTGGAATGTTAACGGAACCTCAAATAATCCGGTGTCATGGCCGGGAACAGCAATGTCATCTGAGGGTGATAACTGGTACGGTTACACATTTAATGATACAACAAGTGTCGATTTAATATTTAATTTAAGTGGAAATCAGACGAAGGATTTAAACCGCACTGCCGGAGAATGGTGGTATAAGGATTCAGAATGGTATAATTATAATCCGGAAGGTAAAACCGGTGATGATGATGAGGGTAAGACCGAAGAAAGCATTACAGTACATTTCAAAAGTTCCTGGGGTGGAGCTAAAATTTATTACTGGGCAATGCAGCCAGCAGGTGTTCCTGCAAGCTGGCCGGGAACCGATATGGTTTCTGAGGGAAATAACTGGTATAGTTATACAATAAAAAATACAGCTTCAGCTAATATAATTTTTAATTATAACGGAAATCAAACAAAGGATTTAAGTCGTACAGCTGGAGAGTGGTGGTACAAAGACTCCGAGTGGCATAGTCAAAATCCTGAGAAAGATCCGGGAGAAGTAGTAAAAGACAGTATTAAGTTACACTTCAAAAGCGCATGGGGCGGAGCCAAAATTTACTATTGGGGTATGAAGCCGGCAGGCAATATAGCAGAATGGCCGGGTAAAGATATGGCCTCGGAGGGAAATGATTGGTATACTTACACACTTGAAAATACTTCATCTGCCAACTTGATTTTTAATTATAATGGAAATCAGACAGAAGACCTAAGCCGTACAACCGGAGAGTGGTGGTACAAAGATGGTAAATGGTTTGACAGTGCTCCGAGTGAAGGCGGCGGAGACGATGATGGTGGTGGAGATGATGGCGGCGGAGATGATGATGACGGTGGTGGTGATATAAACACCGGCGACAGAATTGATTTTAGAGATGAAACCATTTATTTTGTTATGGTAACACGTTTTTATGATGGCGATGAAAGTAATAATGTTCATTGCTGGGATGAAATAGCATCAATGAAGGCAAGCGATGATTCAGCATGGAGAGGTGATTTTAAAGGATTAATTGATAAATTAGATTATATTAAGGCATTAGGCTTTTCAGCCATTTGGATTACTCCTGTTGTAGAGAATACAAGTGGTTATGACTATCATGGATATCACGCAAGCAATCATGCCAAGATTGATTCCAGATATGAATCGGAAGATGTGACATATCAAGATTTAATCGATGCAGCGCATGAAAAAGGAATGAAAATTATTCAGGACGTTGTATTAAATCACACCAGTAATTTTGGTGAAGAAAATTTATATCCTTTATTTACAAAAGATAAAACAGTACCGGATACTGTCGATGCTCTTGTTAAAATTGATGGCGGAAAGCTTCCTTCAAATTATGACAGCTTAACACCAAAGGGGCAATATCAGGCAAGAATCGCCGCAATGAAAGAGGATTCGATTGATACAGAAAATATTTATCATCATGAGAAATCATTGAGCTGGGAGGGATATACAGTACAGACCGGGCAGATTGCCGATGACTGTGTAGACTTAAATACAGAAAATCCAAAGGTTTCTGATTATTTGGTTGATTCCTATAGTAACTATATTGATATGGGAGTCGATGCATTTAGAATTGATACTGTAAAGCATATTTCAAGACTGACATTTAATAAAGAATTTGTACCGGCATTTAAGAAGGCCGGCGGAGATGATTTCTTTATGTTTGGTGAAGTCGCAACAAGATATAGACAAGTTTGGAACAATAATATTCCGGCAATTTCCACACCATTTTATACATGGGCGGAAACAAAAAATTATGCGTGGACAGATACACTGACAAGAGAGGCAAGTACTGCTCAGCATTGGCAGGATAATCAAAATCCGAATTCACAGCCAAGCAGTAGGAATCATTTGCTGAATGGGAATACATACCATAGCCCTGATACAAGTACTGCATCCGGTTTAAATGTAATTGACTTCCCAATGCATTGGAATTTTAATAATGCGAGAGATGCATTTAACGTAGGTGTTGGCGGTGATAGTACTTACAGTGATGCAACATGGAATGTGACTTATGTAGATTCACATGATTATGCACCGGACTGTGCTCCGGAAAATCAAAGATTTGCAGGCTCTCAGGATACTTGGGCAGAGAATTTAAACTTAATGTATGCCTTTAGAGGGATTCCATGTATTTATTATGGAAGTGAAGTCGAATTTATGAAGGGCGCGGTTATTGATGTGGGTCCTAATAAAGCATTAAGTGAAACCGGAAGAGCATATTTTGGCGACTATATTGAAGGCTCTATTAATGTAACCGATTTCGCACAGTATACAAATGCAACCGGATCGATGAAAGAAACGTTGAATCATCCGCTTTCACTTCATATTCAGAGACTCAACCAAATCAGAAGATCGATTCCGGCACTTAGAAAGGGGCAGTATTCTTTAGAAGGTGTGTCAGGTGAGATGGCATTTAAAAGACGTTTTACAGATAAAGCAAATGGTGTAGACAGCTTTGTCTTAGTATCCATTACCGGAGGAGCAAGCTTTAGCGGAATTCCAAATGGAACATATAAAGATGCGATAACAGGTGATGTAAAGATTGTTTCCAATGGATCGTTATCGATTCCAAGTACCCAAAAGGGAAACATGAGAATATATGTACTTGACCTTGAGGGCAATCCAGCACCAGGCAAGATTGGTAAAACCGGAACATATTTAAAATAATGAATACAAAAAACTCATGGCAGTTTATAGCCATGGGTTTTTTGAAGTTGAAATAGATACGACATGTGTTAAAATATATGATAATTACCAGAATAAGGGGAAAATAAAGAAGCGGGTATAGTATAATAGATTGATAGAAAGTGACATCATAAAAATGGTGGGAGGATTGGTGTGAGAACGGTATTAATAGTAGATAAGGATAAAAGTGATAGGGATTATCTTCGCTTTTTACTTCGTAATAGTAAATATGATTTTGAAATTTTTGATTCTGATAATGGAAAAGATGCGGTAGAAAGTATTTCTATAAAGAATCCCGATATTATATTAACAGATATCAAACTGTCTTTAATAAATGGAATACGGGTTATTGAACAGGCATTAAAAATTAATCCGGATATTGCAGCTGTTATTTTGAGTGAGAGTAAAGAGTTTGAAGATGCAAGAAAGGCGATAAGGCTAGGTGTGAAAGGATATCTTTTAAAGCCGGTGCAAGAAGCAGAATTTTATGAATTGCTTGATAAAATTTGGCGTTTGCTTAATCAGAAGAAGGAAAAGGATTCTCATTTTTTTGAGCAGGCAGAAAGTGCTTTAGGAGAAAAAACAGAAGAAGAATATGAAGGTCAGCCGGAGGAACTGACATCTTTAATCATTCAAAATATTAGACATAAAAATATAAATGGAGTGAAGGATAAGTTTGAAATTTTATGTAACAAGTATTTAGGCGAGGCTTCTTTTTCTCAAATATATGTAAAGTTTGTTTTCTCCAGTATTATAAAAGAATTAAATATGCACATGACGGATATTGAACAAAAGGTAATAGAAAAGGAAATTGAGGAATTATATCAATGTACCAAAATAGCCGATGTCATCAAAATAGCAGAAAAAAACATAAAGCGATTTGAAAAACATATTGTAAATAGTGAAGTTAGAAATGAAATACAGTCCATTAAAAAGTATATTTATGAAAATTATCAACATGATATCAGCGTTGAACTTTTAGCAGAGAAGGTCGGGCTTTCTCCAAGCTATTTAAGCAGTATATTTAAAAAAGAAACAGGCGAAAATCTAAGTAAGTTTATGAAAAATTACCGTATGGAACGGGCTGAGGAGCTTTTAGTGAATACGAATAAGAAGGTAATTAATATATGCGAGGAAGTAGGATATACAAATGTTTCGTATTTTTGTCAAAATTTTAAAGAGTATTATGGGGTAAGCCCGGAAAGATTTAGACAGAGCGGGAGAGTGTATGTGTATGCAAACGATTATAGTCCATGATATATTTAAAATTGCAGCAAGTAAAAAAATGATATTTGTTATTTCATATTTATTGACTATATGAAAAAACACAAGTATAATTACTAAGACTACATAGTCAAATATTAGGTAATAGTCCATTAATAATAATATGATTTGTAAAATTACCATATCATTAAAAACTAGTATCTAGATACTAGTTTTTGTATTATTACAGCATATTTTACTTTTAATGTTCTTATCCTAATAATAAAATAAATAAAACAATATAGGAGGAAGTTATGGCTAATTATAATCCATATGAAAATGCACAAATTCAATTTGATAAGGTAGCTGATATTTTAGACCTTAATCAAGGAGCAAGAGAGTTGCTTCGTCAACCAATGAAAGAAATGCACTTTACCATTCCAGTAAAAATGGATGATGGTACCACTAAAGTGTTTAAGGCATTCCGTATTAAGCACAATACGGCTAGAGGACCGGCAAAGGGAGGAATTCGTTTCCATCCTCATGAGACAGCGGATACCGTTCGTG
>CAYPIB010000111.1:0-7485 GCA_964410675.1 uncultured Roseburia sp. | reverse complement strand
TAAGCCTCTGTACCCCCGAGAGCGCTTCCGGAAAAATTGCATTTAGAGCTTTATTGTCAAAAATATTAGACTTATTATAAATTGGAAGATTGGCTTTTCCTGCAATTCTTAAATTTACAGTATAAAGTGCTGTCATCATAATAATACCTGACAATAAATCACGTACCTTTAATTTAACATGGATAATTCCGGTAACCGTTCCGACTAATACACCAAGACCGAAGCTGATTGGTAATGTAAGCCATGCATTTATGTCTTTACTAATGAGCAGTGCCGTTATTGCAGCACCCATAGGAAAACTGCCGTCAACTGTCAAATCAGGAAAGTCCAAAATCTTATACGTAATATATACCCCCAATGCCATAATGGCATATATTAGTCCCTGTTCAAGCACACTAAGCAGCAAAACCATAACTCTTCCTCCAATTTTAATAAGTTACATAGCATATTTTATTAATCTACAACAATTTCATCAAAGGTCTTATATGCACTTTTTATAAAATCTTCACTTAATGTAAGACCGATTTTTTCCGCAGCTTTTGTGTTCACATAAAGGCTGGCTTTAGAAATTGTTTCAAACTGCATTTCAGAAGCCTTCGCTTCTTTTTTTAATACTTTTGCCGCCATTGTTCCGGTCTGCTTTCCAAGTTCATAATATTCAAGTCCCATAGAGGCTGCACATCCGTTTTTTACCTGCTCAACTTCCGAACCAAAAACAGGGATATTTTTAGCATTCGCTGCTGCTATTTCAGTCTGTAAAGCACTTACTACAGTATTGTCTGTTAAATTGGTAATGCAGTCGACCTTCTCGACTAAATCTCCGGCTGCAAGTTCAACATCTGCAATTGTATTAATTCCTTTATCCACTATTTCAAATCCATAATCACCAGCATATTTCTTATACTCTGCAATCGTACTTTCTGAATTTGTTTCACTCGTTGTATAAATAATACCGATTTTCTTTGCTTCTGGTAAAACTTCTCTAATCATTTTCATCTGTTCTGTCACTGCAAGGTAATCAGATGTTCCTGTTACATTTCCGACCGGAGTACCATCTTCCTTGGCAAGCCCAGCTGCTATCGGATCAGATACTGCGGTAAAGACAACCGGAATATCTGTGTTTAATGTTGAATTATAAGCACTCATTGCAGATGGCGTTGCAACTGCGCAAATTAAATCTACCTTTTGTGAAACAAAATTATCGGCAATTGTACTTGCTGTACCGGTATCAGCCTGTGCATTATCAAATAAAACGGTCAAGTTTTCGCCTTCTACAATTCCATTTTCTGCCAGACCATCTAAAAAACCATTTTTACAATTCTCTAAGGAACCATGTTCAGCAAACTGTGAAATACCGATTGTAAAATTACCCTCAGCTACATTACCTGCTGCTACCTCACCATTTTCTGCTGCTGTTGTTTCTTCTGCTTGACCGCAAGCCATTAAATTAGCTGCTGCAGCCAGAGCAAATAACATTGTTAATACTTTCTTTTTCATAATTTCTCCTTTTCTCCCTTAGAGATTGAGAGGTGAGTGTGCATCCGGGTTTTTTATTTTATAGGGAGAACTTTCCTATAAAATAAAAAACGCCTCAAGTAAAATATACTTGAGACGGTAATAAACATATTATCGCGGTGCCACTCAATTTGACAAAATTGTCCACTCACACATGCACTAACATACATGACACATTGATAACGGGTGTGTATCCCGCTGGTTCCTACTATTATTTCAGACCAGCCTCAAAAGTCCATTCATCATAAGTCCCTCTACCGCTTTCCCACCATCCGCAGCTCTCTGTAAAATTTTCTAATGATTACTTCTCTTTCTCAAAGGTTTCATGTTTTATTATTTAATATAATTTACTTTAACGTCCAGATAAGGAATTGTCAATAGTTTTTTTAATTTTTCTATTAGTTTCCATCGAATCATGGTATAATAAGTAAGAGAAAATTCAATTTAAAAACTAGGAGGAAGGAAATTATGACTTTTTTAGATAAAGTAGATGACATAGCGAAAACCATAGGCAGCAAAGCAGAAGAGGCCGCCGAATATACGAAGCTTAATGCTAAAATATTAATGGAAAAAAATAATATTAAGGACGAATATAAAAGACTTGGAGAACTTGTTTACCAGTTATATCTTAAAGGTGTCACCTTAGAAACAGAATCACTTAATATCTGTCAAATGATTGATAAGCACAATGAAATTATCGATATAGCCCAACAGGAGTTAGATGCTTCAAAGGAATAAAAATGCAGATGTGAATCTCATCTGCATTTTATTTTTATGCTTCTTCCACCTCTATAAAATCGACTGCTTCTATTGTCAAAAGCTCTGTCTGTGTTGGTTTTTCCATTTGAATTAATCTCGTTGCCTGATTAGCAATGGCACGTTCAAGTAAATTACGGACATCCCTAGCATTGGCAAAATTTGCCGGTTTCATCTCAGTCCGCTTTTGCAAGAAACTTTCCACATAAATTCTAGCGCCGTCTGCTAATTTGTAATCTTGTTTCTTACACATATTTTCTAGTATCTGCATCTGCTCTTCTGCTGTAAAATCTTCAAAATAAATAAATTTATTAAATCTGGACTGGAGACCGGGATTGGAATCCAAAAAGGCTTCCATTAAATCTGGATATCCTGCAACAATTACGATAAGATTATCCCGATTATCCTCCATTGCTTTTAAAAGTGTATCAACTGCTTCCTGGCCATAATCTCCTTCACCCTTATTGACAGTCAGTGTATAGGCTTCATCAATAAATAAAATCCCGCCAAGTGAGTCTTCAACAATCTGTGCAACTCTCTCAGCTGTCTGCCCCAGATACCCCTTTACAAGGCCTGAACGGTCTACCTCAACTAAGTGTCCCTTCTGTAATACCCCCAAGTCCTTATAAATACCTGCGAGTATTCTTGCAACTGTAGTTTTACCGGTACCGGGATTACCTGAAAAAACCATATGCTTACTAGTAGCAGTATTCTTTAAGCCATTGGCCTCTCGCATTTTTTGTATACGGACAAGATTAACGAGACTGTTGACTTCCTTTTTCACTGCCTGGAGACCAATCATGCTGTTGAATTCTTCCAGTTTTTGTTCTAAGGTAGTCTCCTCCTGTGCATTTTTCTGTCCCTCTATTTTGGTCACACTTCCATTGGCTTCAAAGTTCATTCCTGCAATCAGTTCAAAATCTACTTCAAATATCTTTTGGTGTGTTGGCCAAAGTATATCAAACTCTTTTAAATAACTTTCTAAACGCTGAATATACTGTGTATAAGCTCTCGTACCGCGATCTGAAACATTTGTCTTGACTCCTGCAAGAATACAGGCACCGAATACCTTATACATATCAAGAATAATTTGTGCTTTCTGTCTGTAATAAGGCGGTTCCTCTTTTACCTCACCGGCATCTGAAACTACAGCATAATGTAGTACACTCGGTATCTCCTTCACATAATGCGTTGGAATATGTTCTCTATATTTTAATGTACACAAATCTCTTTCATTTGGAAATACGTTCAGTCGGTCTCCAATTATTTCTATTTCTTCATTCGAAATAGTACCGTCAGCATCTGCTAAGAAAACAGCAAATTTCAACAGCTCATAATGAAAACTTTCCTTAACAGCTTTAGGTCTTCTGAAGCTCATTCCTGTTCCAAGTTTAGCAGTTTTTTCTATCCAGTCACAAACATTATCACAAAGGTTCATAAAGAGCTCAAAATCCTGAATCTGCATATTACCCCTGTCCCTCCGATCAACTATTTCCCTTTTTATTTATTCTACCGCTTTTTATTTCTTTCATACACCCATTCTATCAAAATTCATTGCCTGAATCTATACAAAGCTAATAATTGTTTCCTTTGGCGCTTTGGCTTTTTCAACGTGCGTTGCATAAAGTATTGGACCCTCTGATTTATAATCTTCAAAATACTCCCACTTTACCTCAGCAGTTACTAAAATCCATTCCTTTTGATTTAAAGACGATTCAGCTTCATATTTACAAGCATATCCGAGAAAGGTCATGTCATCGGCGCAGCATGTCATCGCCATTCGTCCCGGAACAAAATAGCCGGCAGGAAATTGTTTGGGATGAAGCACCATCGCCAGAAATTTAACAGTTTTACCAATATATCTTTGCATGTTATCAAGCATATCAATGTACCAAACTCCGTAGCCATTATCGTCAAGCTCAATTAACGAAGCCGCAACATCAAAAGGTAAATCTTCTTCAAGCGTAGCATTAATTTCTCCTTTAGAATCTTCAAAAATAATTTCCGCCTGTTGATTCACCGCTTTTATATTACGTTTATATGAAGCAAGCTTATCTAAAATACCATCACATCGATTCATAATAATCATCTCTGATTTACGCAGCATCTCTGCAAGCAATGATTTCATATTTGCAAAATATACTTCAAAGGTAGAACCGTCTATACACGTAATCTGCTGCTCTATCTTCCAGTGCCATGGCAATTTCATATCCTTTGCATTCCACATGCCGTTAAATTCAATTAAAATCCTTGCCGGCTTATGCTTCTTTTCTAATTCAATCATTTTAGTTGGAGTAAATTCTTCCTCATCTTCAATTAATTCAATTATAGTATGGCTTCTTTTAATGATATCAGCATCATAGGAAACTTCTCCCTCTTCGCATAAAAGCAGAAGCGTTTTCCCTCCTGTTTGAAAATAAGGCTGATCTAATGTATAATTAATAAATTCACTTTTACCACTGTCCAAAAAACCATTGATGACATAAACAGGTATCATTTCTCTTCCTCTTTTCTAATTTCCGATTGCAAGTCATTAACTGAACAACTGCTTTAAATTGTCTTCCTTTAATCCGGAGCCAATGACACAAATCTTCCCTGTATATTCGGGCGTTCCGGTTCTGACATTGCTTTCTGCAGGCACATAATCAAAATAAATAAAATCCTTTTCATCAGAAGCTACGATTCCCTTTGCCCGAAGAACAAAGCCATAATTATCCTTATCCTCTAATGTCTCTAAAATATCTGTTATCTGCTGCTTTGTATACTTCTTTGGTGTTTCCAGTCCAAAGCTTGTAAATACTTCATCTGCATGATGATGTTTTTCATGATCGTGACAACCGCATGCACAATCTGCTCCGTGTTCATGCTCATGGTCGTGATGATGTTCATCATGATGACTGTGGGAATGATGCTCATGGGAATGAGAGGCATGGTCATCATGTGCTTCATGGCCGTGACAACCGCAGTTACAGGAATCACCGTGTTCATGCTGATGCTCCTTCATAACCTCTGCAAGTACATCTGCTTCAAAATCACTTGTATGTTCCATCGCTTCTAAAATCTGTGCTCCGCTTAACTCCTCCCACGGTGTCGTAATAATCGTTGCTTTATTATTATATTCGCGAATCAGGGAAACACATTTTTCTAACTTCTCTTCACTGATTTGACTAGTACGGCTTAAAATAATCGTTCCGGCATATGATATCTGATTGGCAAAAAATTCGCCAAAGTTTTTAAGATAGGTTTTACATTTACCTGCATCTACGACCGTAGTTGATGAATTTAATTTAACTTTTGTTTCTTCCGTTATGTCTTCCACTGCTTTTATCACATCGGAAAGTTTGCCTACTCCAGATGGCTCAATTAAAATCCTGTCCGGATGGTACTTTGAAATCACTTCTTTTAAAGAAGTCCCAAAATCACCGACTAAAGAACAGCAAATGCAACCGGAATTCATTTCTTTTATTTCAATTCCTGCATCCTTTAAAAATCCGCTGTCAATACCAATTTCACCAAATTCATTTTCAATCAGTACAACCTGCTCATTTTGAAGTGATTCCTTTAACATCTTTTTTATTAATGTTGTCTTACCTGCTCCTAAAAAACCTGACACAACATCTATTTTGCTCATTTTTATCACCTTTCTTTTTTAATAACCACAATCTCTCAAACATATATTATAACACTTTCTCTTAGGAGACGCAAAAGGCTTTATATCTGCCATAATCCTCTTTTCTAACCGAAAGCTCTATCCTTGTCCCTTCTTCTTCATAGGTCATTTCACGAATCAATGCATGCTCTTTTAAATATGCTACCACCTGTCCTTCTTCAAAAGGAATAAGCATTTCACATGCAATATAGTCTTTTTGCATACAATCGTAAATTTTGCCGACAAGTACCTTAATATGCTCTTCATTTTTAGCACACATAAAAATACTATGCTCGGTATTCTTTGGAAGACTAAATGAGAGATCGGCTTTCAAATCTGCCTTATTAAAGACTGTCAGAATTGGAATATCAAAAATTTCAAGCTGCTCTAAGGTTTCCCTTGTCACCTGCATTTGCTCTTTATAATATGGATCAGAATAGTCTACGACAAGCAATAACAAATCCGCATTCCCGGCCTCCTCAAGGGTTGAGCGAAAGGCCTTAATTAAATTATGCGGCAGGTTGCTTATAAACCCAACGGTGTCGGACAGCAGAAAGCTTCTCTTATCCTCTGTCACAATTCGGCGGACAGTCGTTTCTAATGTAGCAAACAGCATATCCTTTTCCATTACCTTTTTGTCTTCTTCTTGGATATATTGCTCTACCATTTTATTCATAATTGTAGATTTTCCTGCATTTGTATAACCTACAAGGGCAACCATAAACTCACCGGACTGATTCCGTCTTTTACGCTGTGTCATACGTCCCTGTTCTACTTCGGTAAGTTCTCTACGGTATTTTGCTAACAACTTCTCTATTTTACGCCTGTCAAGCTCCAGCTTCTTTTCACCGGCACCCTTATTGCTAAGACCACCGCTGCCGCCGCCTTGTCTGCTTAACGCCTCACGCATTCCAACTAGCCGGGGGAGCATATATTGCAGTCTTGCAACCTCAACTTGCAGCTTTGCTTCTCTTGTTTTTGCCCTGCTTGAAAATATCTCAAGAATCAACGTTGTTCTATCCATGACCGGAAGATTTAATTCATCCTGCAAATTTCTAAGCTGTGAGGGCGAAAGACTGTTATCAAAAATAACAAGTTCTGCCCCTGCCTCTTCTGCTAATTCGGCAACCTCCAGAACTTTTCCCGATCCAATATAGAGAGCCTTATTGACCATATTCATGACTTGATCTACTCTTCCTACTACTTCCATATCACAGGCGTTCGCTAATGCCTTAAGCTCCTCCATGGAACGTTCAAAATCTGCTCCATCCTTTAGATTTAATCCTACAATAATTACTTTTTCCATATTTGTTCCTTAAATTCTGATTTTTTAGTTCCAGCTGCTGCGAAAATTTGCAACTATTTTATTTCAAATTATATTGTATTGATACTTTATTGCTTTATATAAAAAGTAAGCAGGACGATAAGCCGGGTTATGTCATTGAATGGTCATCTATCTAGAACGTCTGTTACCAGACGCTTCAAGCGACCTACCTGAAAACTTAGCGGGCAGCTAAATAGTTTTCTATTTGGTCTTGCTTCGAATGGGGTTTGCATGTGCCCTG
>CAYPIB010000110.1:0-7915 GCA_964410675.1 uncultured Roseburia sp. | reverse complement strand
GGACCACTGGTGTATCTGTTAGGAACCAATCCTATGGCAGAGTAGCCAAGTCCGGCAGGGATAAACGCTGAAGGCATCTAAGCGTGAAGCCCCCCTCAAGATGAGATATCCCAATTAGTAAGACCCCTTAAAGAGTATGAGGTAGATAGGGTTGAGGTGAAAGTGCAGTAATGTATGAAGCTGACAACTACTAATCGGTCGAGGGCTTATCCTGAAGGAAGATAGGAAAACGGGTGAAAAGGAAAAAGATTTGGAACGCATTGTTCGGTTTTGAAGGTACAGACACATTGACATTGAGGATTAGTCTTAAAATAATTGTTTTAAGATTTTTTTTTATTGTTGCAATAATTAAATAATTAGCTATTGATATATATAATTGTAAAATAATGTGTATTTTTTCAAAAGTTTATGATATAATGTTCAATATAATGCGAAAGGAAAGTTCTTATAGAATTTGCGGGTAAGGTAAATGGATACAAATATTCTACTGGAAAATGGAACTAATGAACTAGAAATTTTAGAGTTTAAGTTAGCTGGTAATTCTTATGGAATAAATGTTGCAAAAATCCAGGAGATTATTAATTATCAGCCAGTAACTCCGATTCCCAATGCACATCCGAGTATTGAAGGAATTTTTATGCCACGTGATACAATAATTACAGCCATTGATTTACGGAATTGTTTACAGAGGGGACAATCTGAACAAGAAGGGCTTTTTATTGTAACAAATTTTAATAAGTTAAATATTGCTTTTCACGTAGAAGAGGTTGTTGGTATTAACAGAGTATCATGGACGGATATTATTAAGCCTGATGAGACAATCTCAAGTACTGATGATGGAGTAGCAATTGGAATTATTAAAATGAGTGAAAAACTTATTATTATCCTTGACTTTGAGAAAATTATTGCTGATATTAATCCGGAAACAAGTCTAAAGCTGACTGATTTAGAAAATCTTGGTGAAAGAAATAGAAATGATATGGCTATTTTAGTAGTAGAAGATTCTCCATTGTTAAATAGATTAATTGTTGAATCTTTAAGAAAAGCTGGATACCATAACTTAATACATACTAAAAATGGTCAAGAGGCCTGGAATTATATTTGTGAGTGCAAGGAAGATAATACGTTAGATGAGCATGTACAATGTGTCATTACAGATATTGAAATGCCTTTAATGGATGGACATCATCTGACAAAGCTGATAAAATCAGATAGTCTTTTAAAGAATATTCCAGTTGTTATTTTCTCATCACTTGTTAATCCTGAGATGAAAGTGAAGGGTGAAGCCCTAGGAGCAGATGCACAGCTTTCTAAACCGGAAATAGGTAATCTAGTACATGTTATTGATGAGTTAGTTTTAAAAAAATAAAGTAATAATATATAAAAAGCCGGAACGAAAAGTTTCCGGCTTTCTTTAAGAAAAGGAATGAGAGATACATGCAGACAGAACAGATTCACATGATTCAAAATATAGAAAATGCAGATTTTGTATTAGTAGGTATTGGAAATGAATTTATGCCTAAGAAATCTGAATTTGAAAAAAGTGAATTATTTAAAAAATATAAGAACGAAAATTTTGATATAGAGTCCATAATATGGAAGGACTGGGTACAGAAGCAAAGAGAGGATAAAAGGAAAAATGCCTATTCTTCTTTGTCAAAGCTTTTGCAAGGGAAAAATTATTTTATAGTTACGCTTTGTACCGATCGCTTCATTGAAGAAACTGGATTAAACAGTGAACGAATTGTAGCGCCTTGTGGAAGCATGAATTTACTTCAATGTGAAAATAATTGCTCAAATGAGCTGTATCAATGTGATATTGAGTATGAGAATAATGTAATTGAGGCACTGCTTTCCGAAAATATTGCAGCATTAAAATCATATACAGTGCCAATGTGTGAGAAATGTCAAAGTAAGTTAGTTTATAATACGATATCCGCAAAAAAGTATAATGAATCAGGGTACTTACAGCAATGGGAGCGATATACAAAATGGCTTCAGGCAACTTTAAATAAAAAACTTTGCATTATTGAAGCTGGGGTTGATTTTTCATACCCCACTGTTATTAGATTTCCATTCGAAAAAATGACTTTTTTTAATCAAAAATCATTTTTATATAGAATTCATCAGGAATGGCATCAACTAGCTGCTGAATTAAAAGGAAAAGGTATGTCAATACCCCTAAACAGCATTGATTTTTTTACAAATTTATTTGTCTAATACTGTATATTATGCTAAACTTAGGTATTATAGAGACGGGTTTTTGAGGAGGTTTTTATGAAATCAGATGAAGAATATTTAGAAAGCCTGCTTCAAGCAGCAATTAGTCCTGATGACAAGAGCGAAGAGGATGAAGATAATCAATCATTACCAGATGATGAATTTGCCGCCCTATTTACAGATACAGATATTGCGGAAATAGAAGCGGAGCGAGTTGGTGATACATCAGAGAGTGAGCCTGTTGTAGAAGCAACTAATTCAGAGAGCGAAAAATCAGAAGAAGATATTTCATGGGATGATTTACTGGCTGAACTTGAAGGAATAGAAGAAACACAAAGAAATCAAGAGGATGCTGCTAAAAACCTTAGTGAAGAGCAGAAGGAAGATACTTCTGATAATATGGATATAACGGAGCTTTTAGATAAGATGGATGGAGAAGATGATGATTTGTCAGAAATTAATGATCTTCTAAAAAAGTCCGATAGTGGTCAGCTTGTCGATGAAGCAGAAAAAGTAGAGGCAGTGATTCCAGAAAAGAGTGAATTACCCAAAAAAGAGAAAAAAGGTTTATTCGGAAGGAAAAAAAAGAAGAAAGCCGAAGAAGAAAATAAAGATGAAATAAATATAACAGAGGATACAGCAGAATCAGAAGATATAGAACAGGTCATGGACTCTATGTCTGAGGATGGCTTTCATGAAGATTCCACTGAGTCATTTCCGGAACTAAACAATGAAGAGCCTAAGAAGAAAAAAGGATTTTTTGGCAGGTTGCTTCATCTCTTAACTGAGGAAGTTGAAGAGGAAGAAGAGGTAGTTACTGAAAAAAAATCAAAATGGAAAAAACAGAAAGAAAACAATAAAGAAATAAAAGAAAAAGAGGATTCAGAAGAAGTTGATGAAAACGCAGCTATTTTAGAGGAAATGGACGAAGAGGATCAAGCTTCTAAAAAGGGCAAAAAGAAGACTAAAAAAGAGAAGCCCAAAAAGGAAAAAGTAAAAAAAGAAGAAGAACCAGATGACGGAAAAGCACTTCCATTAAAAATGGTAATACGTATATTCATATTATGTGGCTCCATTCTTATTATGCTTGTCTTAGTTAACATGTTTTTATCACAATATAGAAGTGTATCAGAAGCAAGGGAAGCTTATTATAAGGGTGATTACAAAACAGCATATAATGATTTATTAGGCCGTACCACTTTAAGCAAGAGTGATACTTTGCTGCTTGAAAAAACAACATTACTAATGAAACTAGAAAGACAATATGAGTCTTATGTTAATTATGAAAAGATGGGAATGTCATTAGAAGCATTGGATGCATTAATAACTGGATGCAGTATTTATGATTCTTTAAAGGGAGAGGCACAAAATCAAAATATTTTGCCGGAGTTTGAGGAAGCAAATCAAAATATTTGTGACGGGCTTAAGTATAGCTTTAACCTTACGGAAGAACTGGCATTTGAAATCAGCAAAATTACGGACCCACTTCCATATACAAAAAAATTAAAGGAAATTGTATCCGGAAATGAAGCATTGGTTGAGACAGAAGCAGGTAATGATGGAAATGCAGATGATGACATGCAAAAGCAATTAAAAGAAGCTGACAATTTGCTGCCGGAAGAGCAGGAAATATTAAACGAACAGGATAACAACTGAAATGATAGCGATAATAGATTATGGCGCCGGTAATATTAAAAGTGTGCAAAAAGCGTTAGAAACTTTCGGCGAGCAGGGGGTTATAACACGTGATAGGGATATTATATTAAATGCCGATAAAGTAATTCTTCCGGGTGTAGGTGCATTTGGCAATGCAATGAAGAAGATACATAAGTATCATTTGGATGATGTAATTCATGAAGTAGTTGAGAGAAACACGCCCTTTTTAGGTATATGTCTTGGACTTCAGTTGTTGTTTGAACGTAGTGCAGAAGCACCTGAAACGAAAGGACTTTCTATATTAAAGGGTGAGATTTTACGAATACCGAAACGAAGGGATATCAAAATTCCCCACATAGGTTGGAATTCTCTGCAGTTTTTGAATAAAGGCAGATTATTTGAGGGTATCAATGAAGAGTCCTACGTATATTTTGTGCATTCGTATTATTTAAAGGCAGCATCGGATAAAATCGTGACAGCCAAAGCGAAATATGGGGGGACTTCTATTCATGCATCTGTCGAACAAAATAATGTGTTTGCATGTCAGTTTCATCCGGAAAAAAGTTCGTCAATTGGCTTAAAGATACTACAAAATTTTATAAATATTTCTTAGGAGGAAGATAATGCATACAAAAAGAATTATTCCATGTTTAGATGTTAATAAAGGACGAGTTGTTAAAGGAGTTAATTTTGTAAATCTTATTGATGCAGGAGATCCGGTTGAAATTGCGGCAGCATATGATAAAGCAGGCGCAGATGAACTTGTTTTTTTGGATATTACCGCAACAAGTGAGGCAAGGGAAACTGTTGTAGATATGGTAAGAAAGGTTGCAGAGAAAGTATTTATCCCTTTTACTGTTGGGGGAGGCATACGTACAGTAGATGATTTTAAAGCGATACTTAGAGAAGGTGCGGATAAGGTTTCAGTAAATTCAGCGGCAATCAGTAATCCCAATTTGATAACAGAGGCGGCTGATCAATTCGGGAGTCAGTGTGTTGTTGTAGCAATTGATGCAAAACGCCGTGAAGATGGAAGCGGTTGGAATATTTATAAAAATGGCGGACGCATTGATACGGGAATGGATGCAGTTGAATGGGCAAAAAAAGTAAATGAGCTTGGTGCCGGTGAAATACTTTTAACAAGTATGGATTGTGATGGAACAAAGGCAGGCTATGATATTGAACTGACTAAGATTATATCAGAGAATGTTTCGATTCCTGTTATTGCTTCGGGTGGAGCAGGAAAGCTAGAGCACTTTTATGATGCATTAACTGAAGGAAAAGCAGAGGCTGCTTTGGCAGCATCATTGTTTCATTTTAACGAATTATCAATAAAGCAGGTAAAGGATTATTTGAAAGATAGGGAAGTATCCGTTAGATTATAAACTTACAGTTAATTAAATCAGACAGGGGTGGTTAAAATGGGAGCAATCAGTAATGATTGGTTAGAGCCTTTAAAATTTGAATTCACAAAAGATTATTATAAAAATTTATTTAAAAAAGTAAGAGAAGAGTATGAAAAGTATTTGGTGTTTCCACCTGCAGATGATATTTTCAATGCGTTTCATCTCACTCCGTTACATGAAGTTAAAGTAGTAATTATCGGTCAGGATCCTTATCACAATGTTGGACAAGCACATGGGCTTTGCTTTTCGGTAAAGCCGCAGGTGGATATTCCACCTTCCCTTGTCAATATTTATAAAGAAATGCAGGATGACATCGGTGCATATATACCAAATAATGGTTATCTTGTAAAATGGGCCAAGCAAGGGATTCTTATGTTGAATACCGTGCTTACTGTTAGAGCACATCAGGCGAATTCTCATAGGGGAATTGGATGGGAGGAGTTTACGGATGCTGCGATTCGGGTACTTAATGAAGAGGAAAGACCGATTGTTTTTATATTATGGGGAGCGCCAGCACAGCGAAAAAAGAGTATGCTAAACAATCCCAATCACCTTATTTTAGAAGCTCCGCATCCAAGTCCCTTATCAGCATACAGAGGTTTTTTTGGAAGCAAACCATTTAGCAGGACAAATTCATTTCTTAAAGAACATGGATTAGCTGAGATTGATTGGCAAATTGAAAATATATAAAGATAAAATATAATGAAAGCGGTTTTATAAATAGGATTTAAAGAGTACTATTCAATAGACTTTTTAAATCCTAATTTTGGCAGTTGACAAAAGTAAGAAATGATACTATAGTGTTCCTATAAAGTACTACTATTAAGAAGGAAATAAGATGGAAGATACTATATTATTAGAAAAGTTAATGCAATTTGGCTTAACAAGGCAAGAGGGGAGTTTATATTTAAGCGTCCTAAAACATGGTGCCATGAGCGGCTATGAATGCGCAAAACAAACTGGAATATCACGTTCGAATGCTTATAACGGACTGGCTGGATTGGTTGAAAAGGGAGCTGCTTATGTGATTGAAGGAGCGGCAAATAAATATATAGCAGTTGAAGTGGAAGAGTTTTGTACAAATAAAATTCAAAGTATGCAAAAGGAAAAAGAGTACTTAGTTGAACATGTAAAAGTCAATCAACACGCCGAAGATGGGTATATTACAATTACTGGTTATCGACATGTAATGGACAAAATTTTGACAATGCTAAGAGAGGCAAAAGAAAGAGTCTATATTGCAGCAAGTGCAGAATTTTTAGAAAAAATAACTAAACCACTACAAGAAGTGTTAGAAGATGGACGAAAGCTTGTTATTATTACCGATAAAATCATAGGTCAAAAAAGTACTGATTTCTATTTAACAAATACACGCGGAACGCAGCTGCGGCTCATTATTGATTCCTCGTATGTGCTGACAGGAGATATAACAGGGAGTTCTTTGGATACCGTTTTATATTCGGGACAAAAGAATTTTGTCAATGTTTTTAAGGAAGCTATGAGTAATGAAATAAAATTGATACAAATCACTAAAGGAGAAAAGGAATATGAAGAAGATACCGTTTGTAACAAAAGAAAAGATTGAAGAGATTGTAAAAACATATCCGACCCCATTTCATATTTACGATGAAAAGGCAATCCGTAAAAATGCACAGGCTGTAAAGGATGCATTTGCATGGAATCCCGGCTTTAAAGAATATTTTGCAGTAAAAGCTAATTCTAACCCATTTTTAATCCAGATTTTGCAGGAATATGATTGCGGCTGTGACTGTTCTTCAATGACTGAATTAATGTTAGGAAAAGCACTGGGAGCTGAGATGATGTTTTCTTCTAATGATACTCCGGCAGAGGAATATGCATATGCAGATGAAGTTGGAGCGATTATTAATTTAGATGATATTACGCACATACCGTTTGTAGAAGATATTTTAGGCAAGCTTCCGGAAACTATGAGCTGCCGTTTTAATCCCGGTGGAATTTTTCAAATGAGCAATGGCATTATGGATAATCCGGGTGACTCTAAGTATGGCTTTACAACCGAGCAGATGTTTGATGGTTTTCGATTAATGAAGGAAAAGGGTGTTAAAAATTTTGGAATCCATGCATTTTTAGCAAGCAATACCGTTACCAATGAATATTATCCGATGCTGGCCAAGAAGCTTTTTGAGCTTGCGGTAGAGTTGGAAAAAGAAACAGGTGCTCATATTACGTTTATTAATTTATCGGGCGGAATTGGTGTCCCGTATTCACCGGACCAAGAGCCGAATGATATTAAGGCAATTGGAGAGGGCGTTTGTAAGGTATATGAAGAAGTCCTTGTTCCGGCAGGTATGGGAGACATTGCAATTTATACTGAACTGGGGCGTTTTATGATGGCTCCATATGGTCATTTGATTACAAAAGCGATTCATGAAAAACATACACATAAGGAGTACATCGGTGTTGATGCATGTGCGGTAAACTTAATGAGACCGGCAATGTATGGGTCATATCATCATATTACTGTGCTTGGAAAAGAAGATGAGACTTGTGATTACAAGTATGATGTAGTTGGCTCTTTGTGTGAGAATAATGATAAGTTTGCCATTGACCGTATGCTTCCACGCATTGAAAAAGGTGATTATCTTGCAATT
>CAYPIB010000109.1:0-8318 GCA_964410675.1 uncultured Roseburia sp. | reverse complement strand
AGTTTTACCTGAAGATGTTTTAAAAGAAGCTGCAGATGAGATGTTAGATTATAGGGGAACCGGTATGTCTGTTATGGAGATGAGTCATCGTTCCAAGGCCTATGATACAATCATCAAAGAAGCAGAAGCGGATTTAAGAGACTTAATGGGAATTCCGGATAATTACAAGGTGCTGTTTTTACAAGGCGGTGCCAGTCAGCAATTTGCGATGATTCCGATGAACCTGATGAAAAATAAAGAGGCTGATTATATTGTAACTGGTCAGTGGGCTAAAAAGGCTTTTCAGGAAGCAAGTATATATGGTAAAGCAAATAAAATTGCCAGCAGTGAGGATGAAACATTTTCCTATATTCCGGATTGCTCGGATTTACCGATTTCCAAAGATGCGGATTATGTTTATATTTGTGAAAACAATACGATTTACGGGACTAAATTCCATACTCTTCCAAATACAAAGGGCAAAACCTTAGTGTCGGATGTTTCCTCCTGTTTCTTATCCGAACCGATGGATGTATCTAAATACGGTATTATATATGGCGGCGTTCAAAAAAATATTGGACCGGCAGGTGTTGTCATCGTTATTATCAGAGAGGATTTAATTACCGAAGATGTTTTACCGGGCACTCCAACGATGCTTAAATATAAAACTCATGCCGATGCACAGTCTTTATATAATACACCTCCGGCATATGGTATTTATATTTGCGGCAAAGTTTTTAAATGGATTCAAAATATGGGCGGTCTATCAGCAATGAAAGATCACAATGAGAAGAAAGCCGCTGTTTTATATAATTTCTTAGATAAGAGCAAGCTGTTTAAAGGTACAGTACGTAAAGAAGACCGTTCGTTAATGAATGTTCCTTTTATCACAGGTAATGAAGAATTAGATGCGAAATTCGTAAAAGAGGCAAAGACAGCTGGTTTTGAAAATTTAAAAGGACATAGAAGCGTTGGTGGCATGCGTGCCAGTATTTATAATGCAATGCCAATGGAAGGTGTTGAAAAATTAGTTCAGTTTATGAAAAAATTCGAAGAAGAAAATTCATAATCTTAATTACATATAAATTTGAATAGCAGAAAAGAGGACAAAAATGTTTAAGTATTATTGCTTGAATCCAATTGCTCAAATTGGACTTGATAAATTTAGGGATAATTTTGTAAAGACAGAAAATATAAATGAAGCAGAAGGCATTTTAGTAAGAAGTGCTGCTATGCACGACTTAGAAGTTACGGATCAGCTTTTGGCGGTGGCAAGAGCTGGAGCCGGTGTCAATAATATTCCTTTAGAACAATATGCTAAAAAAGGAATTGTTGTTTTTAATACTCCGGGTGCAAATGCAAATGGCGTAAAAGAAATGGTAGTTGCAGGCATGCTTCTTGCTTCTCGTGATATTGTCGGAGGCATTAATTGGGTAGAGTCTGCCAAAGATGATGAAAATATTGCCAAGGCGACAGAAAAAGAAAAGAAAAATTTTGCCGGAACGGAAATACAGGATAAAAAGCTTGGTATTATTGGTCTTGGTGCAATCGGTGTTAAGGTTGCCAATGCTGCAAAACATCTTGGTATGGAAGTATATGGATATGACCCATATGTTTCGGTAGACGCCGCATGGAATTTAAGCCGTGATGTAAAGCACGTTCTGAATGTCGAAGAGATTTATGAACATTGTGATATCATTACAATCCATATCCCTTTACTGGACAGCACGAAGGGTATGATTAATAAAGAAGCCATTGATAAAATGAAAGACGGCGTTATCCTTTTAAATTTTTCCAGAGATCTTCTGGCAAACGAAACAGATATCATTGCTGGAATTGAGTCAGGAAAGATTCGCAAATATGTAACTGATTTTCCAAATCCAACAACAGCGGGCAAAAAGGGCTGCATTGTTATTCCTCATCTTGGTGCTTCGACCGAAGAATCGGAAGATAACTGTGCTAAAATGGCAGTAAAGGAAATGATGGATTATTTAGAAAATGGAAATATTAAAAATAGTGTTAACTATCCTAATTTAGATTTAGGTATATGCAGCCAGGCCGGCCGCGTAGCGATATTCCATAAAAATATTGCCAATATGATTACTAAATTTACGGCAACCTTTGGGGATGCAGGCATTAATATCACAGATATGTCTAATAAATCTAAGGGTGAAGTAGCGTATACGTTAATGGATATCGAGCAGACAGTGACAGAGGATTTTGTTCAAAAGCTTGCTTCTATAGAGGGTGTATTCCGTGTCAGAGTTGTTAAATAATAGATTTTAATAGTGAATCCCTGTCGTTAAAAAGCGACAGGGATTTTTTTGACACAAAGCGTAAGGGATGTTAAAATAGTAATTGATTTTGTAAAAATAAAATAATAGTTGAGCAGGAGTTGATATCAATTATGACAGAGCAAGAAAGAGTTTTTTTAAAAAGAATCAATGACTATGCAGATGTTGTATTAGAGGGAATAGACCCACAAAAGGTACAAATATCTTTTCAGTTAGAAAAGCTGCGCCCAATCATGGACGAGCTTGCAGCTGAAACAAATCAGACCGTAGAGGAAGTTTTTATTAAATATATGGATTTGGCAAGTGAGGATTCGGTAAAAAAGGAACAAAAATTACAAAGAGAGTTGGGAGACATAAATCCCTATACTGATTTACGCATGTAGAGAAAGGTGGAAGTATGGCAAAAGTTATTCCATTTAAGGCAATTCGTCCAGCAAAGGGACTGGAGGAGCAGATCGCAGCACTTCCTTATGATGTTTACAACAGAGAAGAAGCGAAAGAAATCGTAAAAAACAACCCCTTATCATTTTTAAAAATTGATCGGGCTGAAACACAATTTGATGATAGTGTTAATACCTATGCGGATTGCGTTTATGAAAAAGCTCACGACACACTTTGGGATATGGTTGATAAAAAGCAGTTTGTCAGTGAACAGACCCCATGTTATTATATTTATGAATTAATTATGAATGGACGCAGCCAGACAGGTATTGCGGCATGCTCCAGTGTCGATGATTATATAAATGAGGTAATTAAAAAGCATGAGAATACACGTGAGGATAAAGAATTAGATCGCATTTGCCATGTCAGCACATGTCAAGCACAAACCGGTCCTATTTTTTTGGCATATCGCTCGAACAGCATTATAAATCGGATTGTAAATGAAGTAAAAGCAGGAGAACCGCTCTATGATTTTGTTTCAGATGATGCGATTACTCATCGAATATGGGTGATTGACCAAGATAGTCAAGTGATTGAAATTGGAAAAGCATTTGAGGATATCGGAGAGATTTATATAGCTGACGGACATCATCGCTGTGCATCTGCTGCAAAAGTTTCCTTACAAAAAAGAGAAGAAAATCCGGCTTATACGGGGAAAGAAGAATTTAATTATTTCTTATCGGTATTATTTCCGGATGACCAGTTAATGATTATGGATTATAATAGAGTTGTAAAGGACTTAAATGGCTTATCCGAACAGGCTTTTATGACAGCAATAGAGAGAAATTTTACAATTGAGAAATGGGAAAAGAAACAGCCTGCCGAAAAGGGAACAGTGGCAATGTATCTGAATAATAATTGGTATTTATTACGTGCACATTCAGAAATTTGCAGCACTCATCCAGTCGATGGTCTTGATGTGTCAATACTGCAAAATTATTTATTAAGTCCGATACTCGGAATAGAAAATCCAAAAACGGATAAACGTATTGATTTTGTTGGTGGAATACGTGGTTTGGATGAATTAGAAAAAAGAGTTCATACTGATTGTAAGGTAGCCTTTGCAATGTATCCGACTTCGATTGAGGAACTCTTTCAGGTGGCTGATGCAGGGCTGTTAATGCCGCCAAAATCTACTTGGTTTGAACCCAAATTAAGAAGTGGTTTATTTATTCATAGCATTAAGTAAAAGAAAAGGAGAGGGGAAACCTATGACAAAAAAGCTTTATAAGTTAATGAATTGGGCTGAGATTGAAGGAATTATTTATTCGGAGGAAGATAATCCGCATAAATTATTAGGAGCGACTCAAGTAGCAGGAGGTACACTTGTACAGTTTTTTTATCCGGAAGCAAAGAAGGTTACTTTGCTGACGCAAAATGAATCATTTAAAATGGAGGAAGTCGATGAGGAAGGTTATTTTGCCATTTTACTTCCTAAAACAACTAAATTAGAGTACACATTTCACGTTGAATTTAAAGATAAAAAGATATTAAATATTGTCGATCCTTATAACTTTGAACCCATTATTACAAAAGCAGATACGGAAAAGTTTAATCACGGCATTCATTATAATATTTATAATCTTTTAGGTGCGCATCCTATCGAAGTAAACGGTGTAAAAGGCGTTCATTTTGCGGTCTGGGCACCAAATGCAATGCGCGTCAGTGTAGTCGGGGATTTTAATAACTGGGACGGCAGAGTTCATCAAATGAGAAGGCTGTGGGACTCCGGTATTTTTGAGATATTCATTCCGGCGACGGAGGAGGGCGATAATTATAAATTTGAAATCAAGGTTAAGGGCGGAATTACCTACTTAAAGGCAGACCCTTATGCGTCATATTCTCAAATGCGTCCGGACAGTGCTTCTGTTGTAGCTGATTTAACAGCATTTACATGGAGTGATAATGAATGGTTGTCAAAGCGTAAAAAGATAAATATTGATAAGGAAGCGATGAGTGTATATGAGGTACATCTTGGTTCCTTTAAAAAGCCTGAAAAGCAGGCAGCCGGTTCGGATAAGGATGCTGATGGCATTCAAAAAAAGAAACCAGAAAAAACATTTTATAATTATCGGGAACTGGCACCGATGATTATTGACTATGTCAAAGAGATGGGATATACGCATATAGAATTAATGCCGATAATGGAGCATCCTCTTGATGCCTCCTGGGGATATCAGGTCATTGGTTATTATGCTCCGACATCCAGATATGGAACACCGCTGGATTTTAAATACTTTATGAATGAGATGCATAAAAATGGCATTGGAGTTATTTTAGACTGGGTACCGGCGCATTTTCCAAGAGACAGCTATGGCCTGTCTAATTTTGACGGAACGAGCCTTTATGAGCATTCCGATCCGCGCAAAAATTCGCACCCTCATTGGGGAACGCTGATTTTTAATTACGGCCGCCCGGAAGTACAGAATTATTTAATTGCCAATGCACTTTATTGGATAAAAGAATTTCACGCCGATGGAATCCGGATGGATGCCGTTGCTTCGATGCTTTATTTAGACTATGGCAAGAAGGATGGCGAATGGGTGCCTAATATATATGGCGGAAAAGAGAATTTAGATGCCATTGATTTCTTAAAACATGTTAACAGTATCGTTCACAAAGAAAAAACCGGTGCACTGATGATTGCCGAAGAGTCTACCGCTTGGCCGAAGATTACCGGAAGCTTGGAAGAGAATGGGCTTGGCTTTGATTTGAAATGGAATATGGGCTGGATGAATGATTTTATCAATTATATGAAGTTTGATCCATTTTTTAGGGGGCAGCACCATGGTGAATTAACTTTTAGTATGATTTATGCATACAGTGAGCGGTATATGCTCATCTTGTCACATGATGAGGTCGTGCACGGAAAATCTTCGATGATTGGTAAAATGCCGGGAGAGATTCATAATAAATTTAAAAACCTAAAAACTGCTTATAGCTATATGATGGCTCATCCGGGTAAAAAACTGTTATTTATGGGACAAGATATCGGTGAATTTGATGAATGGAATGAAGAAAGAAGCGTGAAGTGGGAGCTTCTTCAGCATGACGAGCATAAAGGGTTAAATGAGCTTGTGAAAGCCTGCAATCAGTTTTACCGCCAATATCCGGCTCTTTATACAACTGATTCCGACAGCAATGGTTTTGAATGGATTAATAATATTTCGGCAAATGAAAATGTACTGATTTTCCTACGAAAAACCGCAAAAGAAGATGAAACATTACTTGTAGTCTGTAACTTTGCAAATGAAAAACGTAATAGTTATACAATTGGTGTCCCATTTTCCGGTAAATATAAAGAAGTATTTAATAGTGACAGTGAGAAATTTAACGGAACAAACTGTGTCAATGACCAGATATTAAAAAGTGTCGAAAAAGAATGCGATGACAGAGAAAATTCTATTACAATTTCGATGCCGGCGCTTGCAGTTCAAATATTTGCATATATTCCATTTACAAATATAGAGTTAGAAGAAATTGCGATTCAAAAAGAAGAAGAACGAAAAATCAAAGAAGAAGAAGCAAAACGCCAAGCGGCAATAGAGGCTGAGGAGTGTGCCAGAAATGCCGCTAAGGAAGCGATTCGTCTGGCGAAAGAGGCAGAGGCAAAAGCAAAAGCGGCGAAAGAGCAGGCAGTCAGAGAAGAAAAGCATGCAAAGGAGCTTCGCGAGCAAGCGCAAAAGCTGGAAGCCACGGCAAAAGAAGTAGTGGAAGCAGAAAAGAAACGCCGTGCACAGGCTGAGGCGGAGCTTAGGCAGTATGAAGAAAAAAAGGCAGAGGTGAAAAAGGAATTAGAAGCAGAGAAGAAATCTACGGCTGCAAAAAGATCTCCGGCCAAACCAACGGCAAAAACATCTGCACCTAAAAAAACTACCACTAGAAAAACAACTGCACCCAAAAAGGGACCCGCAAAATAAGAGACCAAAATTAGCACGATTTTAGAAGTCATATGCTGATGCAGAAAATGAGGTTATAAGCTGGGAGAGAAAGAATACAATGATAATAACGAAACTATCAGGGCACGGTGATGAAGTGTCTGTAGAAGAAATTCAAGAAAATATCGGATTAATTCAGCGTTATTTAAGGGAATTGCCGGATAAAGCACTAAATCTTGGTATCAGAGTATTGTTAGCACTTGTTTTCTGCTTTATTGGCGTACAAATCATCAAATTAATGCGCAAAATAGTATGCCGTTCTTTGAAGCGTACGAATGCGGATGTTGGTGTGATTCAGTTTTTAGATTCTTTTATGAAAATGGCTCTATATGTAGTGCTCGGATTTATGATAATCTCAAGCTTAGGTGTTGATGCAGCCAGCATTGTCGCAGTACTTGGTTCTGCCGGTGTTGCAATTGGTCTTGCACTGCAAGGCAGTCTTTCAAATCTTGCCGGCGGTGTGCTTATCCTCTTATTAAAGCCGTTTAAAGTCGGAGATTATATTATTGAGGACAGCAATGGACATGAAGGAACGGTAACGGATATAGAATTATTTTTTACAAAGCTTACGACATTTGACGGCAAGATCGTCGTGCTTCCAAACGGAACGCTTGCCAATACAAGCCTTACTAATGTTTCCGCTGCTTTGCATCGGAGATTGGATTTTCAAATTGGCATTTCATATGACTCTGATGCCGCGCTTGCAAAGGAATGCTTGCTGACAATTTTGTCTGAAGACGAAAATACTTTGAAAAACATGGAAATTCTTACATTTATAGAGGCACTGGAGCCGTCAGCCGTTATGATTGGCGGCAGATGTTATGTAAATGGAGATGATTATTTTACTGTAAAATGGCGGGTGACTGAGAAAATAAAAGATTCTTTTGCCAAAAATAAAATAAGGATTCCTTATCCACAGCTTGATATCCATTTGGAGAATCAAGAAAAATACAACAATGAAATCAAAGAGGATTAAAACTTCTAAAAAGTACTTGCAAACTAGTAAAAAAATCTATATAATAATGGATGGCAAACCTCAAAGGAATGCCATCCATATTTATGCTGAAATAGCTCAGTGGTAGAGCACTTCACTCGTAATGAAGGGGTCGAGGGTTCAAGTCCCTTTTTCAGCTTTCTATATTTTTATTTTTAGCATTGTATTTTTTTTCAATGATGTTTAATGTCTGATATAGAATAATAGCCATAAAGCATAAGAGAACAATACTCATAATAATCCAATCCAGTTTAAATACCTGACTTCCATAAATAATCAGGAAGCCCAAGCCTTTTCTGGCACCAATAAATTCTCCAATGACTACCCCCACAAGTGATAAGCCGATATTTACTTTCATATTGCTCAAAATCGTCAGGAAATTAGAGGGCAGCACTACTTTAAACAGTGCATTTGTTTTTGTGCCGCCAAGTGTATAAATAAGCTTGATTTTTTCTGCTTCCACCTGCTTAAATCCCGTATATAAATTAATAATAGAACCAAAAAGTGCCACCGAGATGCCCGCAATAATAATGGTCGGCATTCCAGATCCAAACCATACAATGAAAAGCGGTGCGAGGGCAGATTTAGGTAACGAATTGAGTACAACAAGGAATGGTTCAAATACTTCGGAAAGACTATTAAAGTACCATAACAGCATTGCAGTTATTAAAC
>CAYPIB010000108.1:0-8489 GCA_964410675.1 uncultured Roseburia sp. | reverse complement strand
TATCATAGGAAAGAGGTAGGAGATTTTAAGTGAAATATATCAAGCAAATAACAATCATATTATTGATAACATTTATAGCAGAGCTTTTAGCGGCATTTCTGCCGCTGCCTGTCCCTGCTAGTATATATGGACTGGTGCTTTTATTTTTCTTGCTGCAGACAGGTATTTTAAAGCTGAAGCAAATAGAAGATACGGCAGAATTTTTTTTGGCTGTAATGCCAGTGTTTTTTATTGCGCCTAGTGTCAGTCTGCTTACAGCAGCAACTGAGATGAAGGGCAGCGTTTTGGCAATTCTAATAACGACGTTACTGTCAACTTTAGTAACGATTATAATTACAGGCCACGTTTCCCAGGCAGTTATTCGCCAAAAGAAGAAAAAAGAAAGTGAGAGTGCTGATTAGTGAATGAAATTTTTAGTGAGTGGCTCTATTTTGCAGTTGCTTTCAATCTTATTTTTTATATGTTTGGTGTATGGCTGAATAAAAAGTTACCGCATCCTGTTGTAAATCCTTTATTGATATCCGTTATATTAGTAATCGCCTTTTTAATGATCTTTAAAGTGGATTATGCAGTGTATGAAAAAGGAGCAGATTATCTTACTTATTTTTTGACACCTGCGACAATATGTTTTGCTGTGCCGCTCTATAAGCAGTTTCAAGTTTTAAAAGAAAATTCAGTGGCAGTCATTGCCGGAGTCATTTCTGGATGTCTTGTACATGGCGCGGTTATAATTGGATTGGGATGCCTTTTTCAAGTGGATAAAGTTCTGATCAAATCTTTACTGCCAAAATCGGTTACGACAGCAATAGCAATTGCTTCAACTACGGAAATAGGTGGGATTGCAGGTGTTACGGTTGTTGGGACTATTGTTGCGGGATTAATGGGGGCAATTGCAGGACCGGCAATATTAAAAATATTCCGTATCAAAGAACCAATTGCAAAGGGCTTGGGGATTGGTGCTGCATCACACGCAATTGGTACATCTAAAATGATTGAAGCCGGAGAAGTGGAAGCGGCAATGAGTTCGCTGGCAATCGTTGTCAATGGTGTACTAACGGTAGTTGTTGTACCAATTTTAGTGTCTATTTTCGGGTTTAAATAAATATCAAAAGACTTTCGGATTATTTTATAAATAAAAAAGGATTTTAGAGAAGTATGGAGAATATATAATAAGACGTGTAAACAAGAGGGATGCGGATATAGCCCCAATATATGCGCCTTTAGCCGAGAAAGGAAATGTATGATGAATATACGCCAGCACTTAGAGGATAGGGAGAGTGAATATCTCAGTCCCTATGCCTGTCTTAGTAAGGATTCCAAAGGAAGGAAGCGGGAGGAAGAGCAATGTGATATCCGGCCGGTATTTCAAAGGGACAGGGATCGTATTCTTCATTGCAAGTCATTTCGTCGATTAAAGGATAAGACGCAGGTGTTCCTTACACCGGAAGGCGACCATTACCGTACAAGATTAACACATACATTAGAAGTATCACAAAATGCCAGAACAATTGCGAAGGCACTAAAATTAAATGAGGATTTGGCTGAAGCAATTGCACTTGGGCACGATTTGGGACATACACCATTTGGGCATGCGGGAGAGAGAGCTCTCAATAATATATGTCCTTATGGTTTTGTTCACAGTGAACAAAGTGTCAGAACAATCGAGGTTCTGGAAAAGGATGGCAGGGGCTTAAATTTAACATACGAAGTAAGAGATGGGATTCGTAACCATCAAACTGTTTCAAATCCTGAAACACTGGAAGGAAAAATAGTCAGACTATCGGATAAAATTGCATATATCCACCACGATATGGATGATGCAATCCGTGGAAGTATATTGAAGGAAGAGGATGTACCAAAAAGTATCGGTGAGGTTATCGGATATACATCAAGAGAGCGGCTTGACCATTTTATTCATGATATCGTAGTAAACAGCCGGGATAAAAATGATATTATAATGTCAGAGCCGGTAGAGCAGGCAATGAAAGAGCTGCGAAAATTTATGTTTGAAAATATTTATCAAAATCCGATTGCCAAGGGAGAGGAAGATAAGGCAGAAATGCTCATAGAGCAATTATATGAGTATTATATGGCACATTTAGAGCTTCTGCCCAGTGACCTGCATATGATAATGGAACGGGATCATACACCGCCGGAGCGGATTGTATGTGATCATGTGGCAGGAATGACAGATCGCTTTGCCATTGCATTATATGAAGATATTTATATTCCCAAAACATGGCACGGCTGATTCGTGAGAAAGGAAGAGTATGTACTATCCGGACGATGTGATAGAAGAAATACGACAAAAAAATGATATTGCAGATGTGATTTCAGGCTATGTGCGTCTGCAGAAAAAGGGAAGCAGTTTTTTTGGATGCTGTCCGTTTCATAATGAAAAGACTCCGTCTTTTTCAGTTTCTCCGTCGAAGCAGATGTATTATTGCTTTGGGTGTGGTGCAGGCGGAAATGTATATACATTTTTAATGAATTATGAAAATTATACATTTGTAGAAGCAGTTAAGACCCTCGCTGAACGTGCAGGAGTTGCTTTGCCGGAAATGGAATACAGTGAAGAAGCAAGAAAAAAAGAAAATAGACGTACCACTTTGTTAAATATTAATAAAGAAGCAGCAACTTACTTTTTTTATCAGCTGCGGGGACGCCATGGACAAAATAGCTATGAATATTTAAGGAAAAGGCAGCTATCAGACGAGACGATTAAAACATGGGGGCTTGGTTATTCTAATAAAACAAGTAATGATCTATACTTATATTTAAAAAATAAAGGTTATAATGATGATATTTTAAAGGCGGCAGGCCTTATCAGTTTTAGTGAAAAAATCGGCATGTGTGATAAGTTCTGGAATCGGGTAATGTTTCCGATTCAGGATGTGAATCACCGGGTGATAGGCTTTGGCGGCAGAGTTATGGGAGACGGAGAACCAAAATATTTAAATTCACCGGAAACCGAGATTTTTGACAAAAGCCGTAATTTGTATGGCCTTAATTTTGCCAGAACCTCGCGAAGGGGCAATGTTATTTTATGCGAGGGCTATATGGACGTTATTTCTATGCATCAGGCCGGATTTACGCAGGCAGTAGCCTCGCTTGGAACTTCCTTTACGAGTGGACAAGCAAGTCTTTTAAAACGCTATACGGAGCAAGTATTATTATGTTATGACAGCGATGGTGCGGGAATGAGAGCAGCTCTTAGAGCAATTGGAGTTTTACGTGAAGCCGGACTTGTCGGAAAAGTAATTAATTTGGAGCCGTTTAAGGACCCGGATGATTTTATTAAGAGCAAAGGAAAAGAATCATTTGAAGAACGCATAGAGCATGCAGAAAACAGTTTCTTTTTTGAACTACGTATTTTAGAACGGGAGTATGATTTAAAGGACCCTGAAGCTAAGACGAGATTTCATAATGAAATAGCCAGAAAGCTATGTCTTTTTGAAGAAGAAGTAGAGCGTGAAAATTATATTGAAGCAGTTGCCGAGAAGTATAATATAGGTTTTGAAAACTTACGTAAGCTTGTTCGTAGTTATGCGGCAAAAACCGGATTAGCCAGTCCGGCATTTCGGCCAAAATCCGGAATGCATAAGGAAAAGAAAGAGGATGCGGGAAAGAAGGCACAAAAACTCTTACTGACATGGATTACGGATGAGCCAAAGGTTTATGAGAAAGTTAAAAAATATATTACAGCAAGCGATTTTACCGATGAATTATATATAAAGGTTGCCAAGAGATTGTTTGAGGATTTGGAGCATAGTACACTGAATCCGGCATCAATTATCAGCCTGTTTGAAGATGAAGAAGAGCAAAGACAGGCAGCGGAAGTGTTTAATACAAAATTAGAAGCACTGGAGACAAAGCAAGAAAGAGAAAAGGCTTTTCATGACATTATTTTTCGGGTGAAAACATACAGCTATGAATATTATAGCAGCCGGCTGGGTACTGATGTATCAGCGATAACCCGGGTCATTGAAGGAAAAAAGGCACTGGAAGAATTGCAAAAAACGCATATTTCCTTGGATTAAGGTTAAAATATGGACAGATTTATGGAAGGAAGGACTACCCAATGGATGAAAACACACTAGCAAAGTTTGAGGAGAAAGTAAAAAATCTTCTATTCTTTGCAAAAAAGAAAAAGAATGTTTTAGAATATCAGGAAGTCACTGATTTCTTCGCCGATATGGCATTGGAGGAGGAACAGTTTGATAAGGTTCTGGAAACATTAGAGCAAAACGGTGTAGATGTACTGCGTATAACAGATGAGGATGAGCCTGATGAGGAAATTATTCTTTCGGAAGAAGAAGAGGTTGATGTGGAAAGCATTGATTTGACTGTCCCGGATGGCGTCAGCATAGAAGATCCTGTCAGAATGTATTTAAAGGAAATTGGTAAGGTTCCTCTTTTAAGTGCGGAAGAAGAAATTGAACTTGCAAAAGGAATGGAAATGGGAGATGAGGAGTCAAAGAAAAGATTAGCAGAAGCTAACTTGAGACTAGTTGTCAGCATTGCTAAGAGATATGTTGGACGCGGCATGCTTTTCCTTGACCTAATTCAAGAAGGTAATCTTGGTTTAATTAAAGCAGTTGAAAAATTTGATTACCGTAAGGGATATAAGTTTTCTACTTATGCTACATGGTGGATTCGCCAGGCGATTACGAGAGCAATTGCTGACCAGGCAAGAACCATTCGTATTCCTGTGCATATGGTAGAAACTATAAATAAATTAATTAGAGTAAGCAGACAGCTGCTTCAGGAATTAGGCCGTGAACCTACACCTGAAGAAATAGCAGAAGAAATTAGTATGCCGGTTGAGAGAGTGAGAGAAATTTTGAAAATTTCGCAAGAACCGGTATCGTTAGAGACACCGATTGGAGAAGAAGAAGACTCTCATCTGGGAGACTTTATCCAGGATGATAATGTACCGGTTCCGGCAGATGCAGCGGCGTTTACTTTACTGCGTGAGCAATTAGGAGAAGTTCTTGATACTTTAACGGAAAGAGAACAAAAAGTACTGAAACTGCGATTTGGCTTAGACGATGGCAGAGCAAGAACATTGGAGGAGGTAGGCAAGGAATTCAATGTTACACGTGAGCGTATTCGTCAAATTGAAGCGAAGGCTTTAAGAAAACTGCGTCATCCGAGCCGAAGCAGAAAGCTGAAAGATTATTTGGACTAATAAGGAGTTTTTATGGTATTATCAAAAAGATTGCAGGCGGTAGCGGCAATGGTACCAATTGGTACGATTGCTGCAGATATTGGCTGCGACCATGGCTATGTGTCAATTTATCTAATAAAAAACTCTATTTGCCCTAAAGTCATTGCTATGGATGTGAATCAAGGACCTTTGGCAAGGGCGGCTCTTAATATTAAACAAGAGCATTTGGAAGCCTTCATTGAAACAAGGCTGTCGGATGGTCTGACTAAATTAAATGACAAAGAAGCGGATACTGTTATTTGTGCAGGTATGGGCGGACGTTTGATGGAAAGAATATTAATAGGCGGAATAAAGCAAATCGGAAAAATCCCCTTTCTTGTTTTACAGCCTCAATCTGAACTATTCGTAGTTCGGCAGTTTTTGAGAAAGTCAGGATACGAAATTATCGATGAAAATATAATTTTTGATGACGGAAAGTATTATCCAATGATGCTTGCTAAAGTAAATGAGGATATAGAATTTACAAGAGAAATAGATGCGGAAGTTACAATAGAGGATTATTACGGCCCTATTTTACTAAAGAAAAAACATCCTATTTTAAAAGAATATCTATTATTTGAACAAGAGGTAGTGTCACGGAATCTAGAAAAGCTTCTGGCATGTGCCGTTTTGCCGCAAGCGGAAAAAGAGGCTGCTCTTTCAGAGAAGCTAAAAAGAATTGCCGCTTGTCTTTTGATGTTTTAAGGAGGTATCTTTTATGCGTTTAGAGGAAATAATTGAAAAGCTGGAGGAGCTGTCTCCTTCCTCTTTTGCCGCAGGCTGGGATAATGTTGGTCTGCTTGCCGGAAGATGTGAAAAGGAAATTAAAAGGATTGTGATTGCCCTTGATCCATCAGATGATGTGATTGAGCAGGCTGTAGCAATGGAAGCGGATATGCTTCTTACCCATCACCCGATGATCTTCAAACCGATTCAAAAAATACATTCCGGTCATTTTATTGGCAGAAGACTTATAAAATTAATACAGAATGATATTTCCTATTATGTGCTGCATACGAATTTTGATGTTATGGGAATGGCTGATGCAGCGGCAGATGAGCTTGGCTTACGCAGCAGGGAAGTGTTGGAAACAACATATGAAGATGAAATATCCAAAGAAGGGTTTGGCAGAATTGGAATTCTCTCACGGCAGATGTCTTTAGAAGAATGTGCTCTTTTTGTAAAGGAACGATTTGATACAGGAGCGGTAAAGGTGTTTGGAGATCTTTTACTTCCCGTGAAGAGAGTGGCAATTTCACCAGGATCCGGGAAAAGCATGATAAAGAATGCGATTGCAGCGAAAGCTGAAGTACTTATTACCGGTGACATTGACCATCATGACGGCATGGATGCAGTGGCACAGGGACTTGCAATTATTGATGCAGGACATTTTGGACTTGAACATATTTTTGTACCTTATATGCAAGAATATTTGCAGAGAGAGTGTAAGGAAACAGAGGTTATTGCAGCAAGAGAAAATTGTCCATTCATGATTTTATAAACAGTGAGAAAGGGAACGGAATATGGCAATAGTAAGTATTGGGGGAATGAAAAAGGAATACGAAGTTGGCACGAGTTATGAGACGATAGCAGATGAATATCAGGGTGACTATAATGATTTAATTGCATTGGTTGTTGTAAATGGAAAAATAATAGAAATGCAGAAAAAATTACAGAGTGACTGTGAAATTTCTTTCTTAACATTAAAGGATTCGGCAGGGCATAAATCTTATGTCAGAACTGCTTTATTTGTTCTTTTAAAGGCAGCAAATGATGTTTTGGGCGAGGAGGGTGCTTCTCGGATTAAGGTGGAATTTGCAATTGGAAAAGGCTATTACTGCAATGGCAGAGATGACGTTAGAATCGATGAGGATTTTACCGAAAAGGTAAGAGAGCGCATGCAAGAGTTAGTCGAAGCTAACCTCTCGATTAAAAAGCAAGCATATCCGATTGATGATGCGGTGGCTCTTTTTCTGGAACACGGCATGGAGGATAAAGAGAAATTATTTAAGTACCGCCGCAGCTCATATGTGAATGTTTACTGTTTAGATGGCTACTATGACTACTTTTATGGGCACATGCTTCCGAGTACGGGATATATAAAATATTTTGATATCTCATATTATGAGAATGGTTTAATACTAAATTTACCGGAACAAAAGGAACCCAAGGATATTGATGATTTTGTACCAAGACAGAAGCTGTTTGAGACATTGCGTGAAGCGGATGGCTGGGGAAGAAAGCTTGGGATTGATACGGTAGGTGATTTGAATAATCAAATATGTGAAGGAAAGCTAAGTGAAATTATATTGGTGCAGGAGGCTTTGCAGGAGAGAAGAATCGGGGATATTGCAAGAGAGATTGCGAATCGTAAAGATGTCAAATTTGTTATGATTGCAGGACCGTCTTCGAGCGGAAAGACAACATTTTCCCATCGCTTGTCCGTTCAGCTTCAGACTTATGGTTTATCTCCGCATCCAATTGCTGTCGATGATTATTTTGTGGAACGTGAGTTTACTCCACGTGATGAAAACGGTGATTATAATTTTGAATGTTTAGAGGCGATTGATGTAGAGCAATTTAATGAGGATATGTGCAACCTTTTAGAAGGAAAGGAAGTAGAAATTCCAACTTATAATTTTAAAACCGGTAAGCGGGAATACAAAGGAAATATAAAAAGGCTTGGACCGGAGGATATTTTAGTAATTGAAGGCATTCATGCTTTAAATGATAAAATGTCACACTCACTGCCTCTTAGCAGCAAATTTAAAATATATATAAGTGCATTAACAAGCTTAAACGTTGATGAGCATAACCGAATTCCGACTACGGATGGACGTTTGATTCGCAGGATGGTTAGAGATGCAAGGACAAGAGGCTCATCTGCAAAACGTACAATTCAAATGTGGCCTTCGGTAAGAAAGGGTGAAGAAGAAAATATATTCCCCTATCAGGAGAGTGCAGATATATTTTTTAATTCAGCACTTATTTATGAACTGGCTATTTTAAAACAATTTGCAGAACCGCTTTTATTTAGTATCGGGCCGGAGGAACCGGAGTATTATGAGGCAAAGCGGCTGCTTAAGTTTTTAGATTACTTTTTAGGAGTAAGCAGTGAAGATTTACCAATTAATTCTATTGTACGAGAGTTCGTTGGCGGAAGTTGTTTCCATGTATAAATTATAATAAATAGTAAGTAGGACAAATGGTCGCGGCTGCCAATCGGCAGGTGAGGAAAGTCCGGGCTTCACAGGGCAGGATGCCGGATAACGTCCGGTGG
>CAYPIB010000107.1:0-8522 GCA_964410675.1 uncultured Roseburia sp. | reverse complement strand
GTAGTGAGTCCAGAGATTATTTTTGCAGATGAGCCTACAGGTAACCTTGATTCCAATACATCACAGGAAGTAATGAATTTAATGAAGCGTATTATTAGGGAACAAAATCAGACACTTGTTATGGTAACGCATGATAATTATCTGGCGGGGTTTGCGGATCGGGTTTTTCATATTAAGGACGGTAAGATTTTTAAGATAGATGATAATACAAAAAAAGAACAAAATGCTGAAGCAGCAAATTAACAGGGAGAGGTAAAATGAAAAAAGGTATTATAGAAAAATTACAAAAATTAGGAATTATTATCATGTGTACAGCTTGTCTTGTAACAGCGATTCCGGCAAGTGTTAATGCGGCAAAGGCAAAGACAGAAGATTCCAAAGATGACGATAAAGATGACGATAAAGATGATGATAAAAACACTGATAAAAACACTGTCAGCGGTGACAATTTAAATGATTATGATGAAAATAAAGTAAGCTCTACTAGTGAATTTTTAATTGTAGGTGATTGCGTACCGACTCCGACAGCGGGTTATGGACAAGCAGTACATATTATACTTCCGATATATAATTTGGGTTTAGAGGCAGTTACAAATCTTGTCATCACCCCTACGGTTTCGACAAAGGCTGAGGAGTGGCCATTTCGCTTGGATACGGTAGGATTAGTACAAACAGTCGATATTGTTCCGGCAAGTCCGGTAAAGGCTCAGGCTTATAATCACAGACGTGAAGTAGAATGGGATTTAATCATAAGAGATGATGCTCCTACAGGAGTTTACAGGCTGGAATTTAATGTTTCATATTATCGTGACGGCGGCATTGAAACAGCAACGTTATATTCCTTTATTAATGTAAAGGGTGCTCCGGGAAGCGGAACCTTAAGTGAAAGCGAAAGTGATAAGAGTTCGAATCCAAGAATTATCGTAACCGGATTTGAAACAGATCCGGGAGAAGTGTTTGCAGGAGATACATTTAATTTAACGATTCATGTACAGAATACTTCAAAATCCACTTCCGTAAATAATGTTATGTTTAGTTTAGAAGCAGTACAGGAAGGCAATGATGAAAATACTACATATTCAGCATTCTTGCCGACATCCGGCTCCAGTACCATTTACATGGATAGTATTGGTTCGCAGCAGAGCGCGGATATAAAAATAGAAATGACGGCAAAGGCAGATTTGGCTCAGAAACCATATGCAATTACCGTTAAGGCGGATTATGAAGATGGGCAGAGCAATTCATTCACTTCAGAATCCAATGTCTCAATACCGATTAAGCAGGTAGCTAAATTTGATACAAGTTCTATCGATGTTCAGCCGGCTAATATATCTGTTGACAGTGAAGCAAATGTGATGTTCAGCATTTATAATACCGGTAAGACTACACTTTACAATGTCCAGGTGCTTTTTGAGGGCGACAGCATCACCGGTGGTGATACATTTATTGGTAAAATCGAACCCGGTGCAACAGGCAATGTGGATGCGATGGTTACCGGTGTACAGCCGACAACAGATGAAGGTATTGTAAAAGCAATTATTTCATATGAAGATGATGCCGGAAATAAGCAGGAAATTGAAAAAGAATTTACTGTTCTTGTTGAGCAAAACATGATGCCGGAAGGCGATATGGAAGGTGAGTTGGGGCTAATTGATGAAAAGCCTAAAACCTCCCGTGTATGGATTATAATACTGATTGTTGTTATTGTATTGGCTGCTATCGGCGGTCTGGCAGCATTTTTATTAATTAAGAAAAAGAAAAAAGCAGCCAAAGAGTTATCTGAGGATTTAGATGATTTACTTTTTGAAGAAGAAAATAAAACTGAAAATAATAATTCTGACGACATTTAAGGAAGAGTGCAAGAAATAGTGAAGGAGCGTACCCATGAAATTTTTTGATTTATGGAGAATGAGCAGCAGTAATCTCTGGAAAAGAAAGACCAGAACGATTTTAACTGTGCTTGGTGTTGTAATCGGTATTGCCTCGATTGTCGTTATGGTATCCTTGGGACTGGGACTTAATAAATCCATGATGCAGGAGATTGAACAAAATGGAGGATTAACAACCATTACTGTTTATGAAGGAAATAATTACGATGGTATGTCGTCTACATCAGCTACCTCAAGCAGTGAACAAAACAGACTGGATGATAATCTGGTAGATCAGATTAGTCAAATGGAGCATGTAGATGTTGTATCTCCGGTATTGTCAACCAATGTGATTTTGCGTCACGGCAGCTATGAAGCACAATATGCTTATGTACAGGCAATGAAGGCAGAGGCCTTTGAAAAAATGAACATACCGTTAGGCCAGGGAACAATACCGAAAAAAGATGCAGAAAAACTGGAATTTTTATATGGCAATCAATTAATTGCTGATTTTGCAAATCGCAAAACCGGACAAGGTTATTGGGAGACCGGAGAGCTTGCGGATGTTGATTTGATGACGGATGATATTTTTGTCATATTTGATACGGATGCATATTGGGCGACCCAATATAATGAAGGTGAAGAAAGTATCGGAGAGAATGAGCAGCCGGTTGCACCACCTAAAAAATATTTGATTGAAACAAGCGGTGTTGTAGCGGGAGACTTAGAAACATATAATCAGTATTCCTGGGGCGTTTATTGTGACATCGATAAGCTGATTCCACAATTAAAAAAAGTGTTTAAAAATAAAGCAATTCCGGGACAGCCAACAACAGCCTCGGGTAAACCATATAAGGATATTTACTATAACAATATTTATGTAAATGTGGATGATATTAATTACGTGATGGATGTTCAAAAAGAAATCTCCGAGCTTGGCTATCAGGCAGAGAGTAATATGGAATGGGTCGAATCACAGCAGCGGCAGTTTGGACTTATTCAGCTGGCGCTTGGTGGTATCGGTGCAGTATCCTTGTTTGTAGCTGCAATTGGTATTACAAACACGATGATGATGTCTATTTATGAGCGTACTAAGGAAATTGGTATTATGAAGGTACTAGGCTGTGACATGAAAAATATTCAGACCCTTTTTCTCATGGAAGCAGGCATGATTGGCATGATTGGAGGAGTGATTGGAGGAGTTTTAAGCTATATACTTTCTGCAATCATCAATGCAATCGCAAAATCTTCGGGAGAAATGATGTCGCAGCTTTCTTATATCCCACCATGGCTTGCCGGATTGTCATTTGTATTTGCCGTTATTGTAGCAATGGTTGCAGGTTTTTTCCCGTCACTTCGGGCGATGCGGTTAAGTCCGCTTGCGGCAATCAGAAACGAATAAAATTAAATATAATAAAATTTGTGTAAAAGATTTGTAGGGGTGTTTATGAAAGATGTACGAAAGATTAAAAAAAACTGGAGACAGCCGTTAGCATTTCTGCTAGCGGCGGTGCTTTTATTAGAGGGAATTTTTTCCACCGGTTTACAGGTTCAGGCAGCCGGGCTTAACGGAAATTTATTTCAAAAATTTATGCAGAATATTTCCTCTTTTTTTAATGAGGATAATGAGGATGACAGCATAAGTGAAAATGATACTCTTAGTGAGAATGATACGGTCAGCGAAAATGACAGCGTTAGTGAAAACGACAGCATCAGCGAAAATGACAGTGTCAGTGAAAATGACTATTTTGACACATATGACGACATATATTCGGACTCGGCTGTAAGTGATAATTTTGTGAGTGAAAATGATGTAAGCAGTAATCAGGTACAGTACCAAACAGCAGTGCCGGATCCAGTTGATAATAATCAAAGTGTAAAAGCGGATACATATCGGGTTCGTTTTGTACTTGGGAAATATTCAATGACGGTCCCGAGTATTAACGTGACAAAAGACGAGGGTGTCACTTTAGATAAGGTTCTTCCAGATATGGATGAGGTAGAAAGCGCTTATAAGTTTAGCGCTTGGTATTGGGACAAAGCCCATACGGATAAGCTTACTTCCAGGGAAAAGAAAAAGGCAATTAATGAAAATATAACGCTGTATGCAAAATTTTCATCTACTAAGAGGCAATTTGCAATTACCTATTATTGTGATGGTGGAAAAAATGCAAATAATCCACTCACTTATAATGTGGACGACAGCATTACTTTTGCAGCACCATCTAAAAAGGGCTATTTATTTGCCGGATGGTATAAGGATGCAGCATTTTCGCAGCCAATCAAAGAGCTTTCAAAAGGAACCTTTGGAAAACTGAATCTTTATGCAAAATGGCAGAAGATTGAATTAGGACAAGGTAATATAACATCTTTGAAAAACTCATCCAAGGGAAAGGTTACAGTCAGATTCGATAAAGTACAAGGTGCAGAAGGCTATGAAGTCAGATTTGCAACAAGTAAAAAATTTGGTAAAAAAGCAAGTGACGAGATTACTAAAAAGACGAAAGTCACTTTAACAAATATGTTGGCAAAAAAGACATATTATATAAAAATCCGAGCTTATAAAATTGATTCCACCGGAAATAAATATTATGGTAAGTACAGTGCGGTTAAGCGAATTAAAATAAAAAGAGGAGTGACAGAGGTCAAGCCATCCTCTGTCTCTGCTAAAATTACTACCTTTAAAATAACCGGTGATAATGAAGTGACAATGAAGGCATCGATTAAAAAGCGTATTAAAAGTAAGGATGAGCATTATTACCTGTTTCTCATGAATCCAGGCTCATCTAAAATTTCTAAAAATGCTAAGCCGCTGGCTGCATTCGGTAAAACTAAGACAATTACAACCTTACTGCCATTGGCTCATAAAGAAAAAAAGAGCTTAATGTTTAATCCGGTAGGTATCGGGATTAAAGTAAAGGGTGGATATCAATTAATCAGTAAGGCAGTTTACCTATCAAATACTAAAAAGAAAGCGGTAGATACAAGAGCTTATCCAAAACAGCCAAGCAAGAAGGGGTTACAGACTAGCGGAGAATATTTAGAAGATGCACAAAATCTCGGAGTAAAGCATGTTCTGTTTAATCTTGATTTAGCTGATTTATTTAGCTGGAATGGAGAAAATAATACTGTTCCCTATGTATATAAAGGCAAAACATATTATTTTAAAGATACATTAAGCCATCCGCTCAGAGTGCAATATATGGCAAACGATATTTCGATATCACTTGTTGTACTGCTTAGCTATAGAGATGATTTAACTTATTTAATTACACCGACAGCAAGAGAGCGGGGGCATCATTACTATACTTTAAATACGAAGAGCAAAAAGTCAAGAGAGGCATTGGAAGCAGCATTTTGCTTTATGGCTGAAAATTTTCAAAAGAATGGTGTGTATATATCTAATTGGATTTTAGGCAATGAGATTAATGTCTGTAAAGGAACGCAAACATGGAACTATGCAGGAAAATTGTCACTCTCCTCCTATATGGACACATATGCAGAAGCATTTAGAATGCTGTATACGGCAGTAGTAAGTACTAGTTCAAATCAAAAGGTATTTTTATCATTAGATCATGATTGGACAAGAGGTGCACATGGTTTTGGCGGGAAGGATATATTAGATACGTTTGCTAAAAAAATAAAAGCAAAAAATAAATATGTGAAATGGAATCTTGCCTACCACCCATATTCCTATCCATTAACTGCATCCGCATTTTGGAATGGCACAGCTGCTTCGAATAAAACGAATACTCCATATATTACTTTTAAAAACTTAAATGTATTAACTAAATATGTTAAAAAGAAATATGGCTCTAAAACAAGAATTATTTTATCTGAGCAGGGCTTTACTTCAACCTATAGTGAGAAGGTTCAGGCAGCAGCAATTGCCTATTCTTATTACTTAGCAGAGTTTAATTCAATGATAGATTCAGTGATTTACCGGAGCCATATAGATAATGATTTAGAAAGCTCACAAGGCTTGGAGATGGGGCTATGGTCACATATTCCAGGTACTAACAGGGGACGGGCAAAGAAAAAGGCGTGGACAGTATATAAGTATATGGATACACCACAGTATGAAAAATATACTAAATTTGCTTTAAAAGTAATTAAAAAATCCTCCTGGAAAAAAGCAGTTCGTGGTTTTAAATCATCTAAGCTAAAGAAAATGAGACCGGCTTTAGATGTATAAGATAATAAAAAACTTCCATAATAATACTAAGTTAGAAAAAGTATTTTTATGGAGGTTTTTTTATGGCTTCAGAAATCTTATATTTAAAAGCGGAAAGGAATGTTCAAATTGTCAGGGAATCAGTTTTTCTTTCAGATATTGCCAAAATGACTTGTACGAACCAACATGTGTGTAATCGTGCAAAAGCAATGAAAATATTTCAGTTTGACAAGCAAAAGGAAAAAAGACAGGTTATTTGTATATTAAAAATAATTGAAAAATTAAATGAAATTTATCCTACGCTTACTATTGAAAGTGTTGGAGAGCAGGATATTTTAATAGAATATGTAAAACCGAGAAGCAAGGCTCAAGTGCTTAAGGTATTAAAAATTATTTTTGTCTGCTTTATCAGTTTTTTTGGAACTGCATTTACGATTATGGCCTTTCATAATGATATCGGAATACATGATGTCTTTTCCCGTATGCATGAAATGATTATAGGCGAAGCACCGGAAGGCTTTACCCTGCTGGAATTATCATATTCAATCGGGCTGGGAAGCGGAATTATTATTTTCTTTAATCATATTGGGAAAAGAAGAATTACAAAGGATCCGACACCAATTGAGGTAGCAATGAGGACTTATGAGGATGATGTCAATACTACTTTAATTGAAACATGGAACAGAGAGGAGAAATCAATCGATGTTCAGTAGGTACTTGTTTCTGGCTTTTGTTGGTTTGTGCTCTGGTCTGTTCGTATCGGGAGGAGTTTTTACCGTTCTTTTGTCAGTGGGATTAATACCTAGATTTGCAGGGAAAACAAATACGGCAAATAGAATTTTTTTATATGAAGAAATGGTAATATGGGGTCTGCTTTTTGGCATTCTTTGCAGTATTTTTTTAGAGCGGCTTCCAATTGGTCAAATGCTTGTGGAAGGCAACTTTATTTCTGAAGCCGGGCTAGTGCGGTGGGGAACAGTGTTTCTCATTGTATATGGATTATTTGCAGGTATTTTTGTGGGAAGTCTGGCAATTGCAATTGCTGAAATGCTTGATTCAATTCCGATTTTTACTAGAAGAATCGGATTTAGAATCGGGCTTGGTATTGTTATGACTACGATTGCAATAGGCAAAATTTGCGGCTCGTTATTTTATTTTTTTGAGCAAATGTATCATTATGGCGCCTGACAGGATATGCTTTAAATAAAAAAGAAAGGAAAATAATATGGATAAGACAACCGAAAATGATTTGAAAAATATGAAAAATAATGACCAGGATACAAAGGATAAATATAAAGACTATGTGAAGGAAGTAACACCGGTAAAAAACTTATGGGTAGAAATGCTCAAAGCTTTTTTTGTCGGCGGCATCATTTGCACAATCGGTCAAGGGATATTAAACTATTGCAATTCCCTCGGACTGGATAAAGAAACTTCCGGCAGCTGGTGCTCACTGATTCTGATACTAGCCAGTGTCATTTTAACAGGCTTAAATATTTACCCGAAAATTGCTAATTTTGGCGGTGCCGGAGCTCTTGTTCCGATTACTGGATTTGCCAATTCTGTAGCAGCACCGGCAATCGAGTATAAGAAGGAAGGGCAGGTATATGGAATTGGAGCAAAAATTTTTACCATTGCCGGACCGGTTATTCTATATGGCATATTCTCCTCTTGGATTTTGGGGTTAATCTGCTGGGCATTGCAGTTTTTCTAAAGGCAGGCAACCATTTATTGACAGCGGCTTCTGTAATATATATAATTTGTTTTGAGGCATGGGTTTTAAGACAAAATTATGGAGGATATACAGATGAAAGATACGAATCAGGTTGTGGGATATTTGCCCGATGAACGTCCGGTCATGTGGAAGCTGCTGCTTTATGCGATACAGCAGGTAATCGTTATGTTTCCGGCAACAGTAACCGTAGCATTAATTACAGGATTTCATGTTTCAACAACTATTTTTGCCAGCGGGCTTGCTACTATTTGTTTTATTTTGATTACAGGCAGGAAAATTCCGCTCTATTATGGATCTAGTTTTTCTTATTTATCGGCAGTGATTGGTCTCATGACAAGTGAGCAAGTTCAAAAAGCATTATCTTCCGCAGATTTAGAGCAGCTAAATGGCTTTATTAGTGGTGATCCTAGTGTGTTCAGCATGCCTCAGGCGGCAATTGAATATGCACAGGTGGGTATTGTTATGTCTGGCTTTATTTCAATAGCAGCCGGGCTTATCGTTAAATTCAGTGGTATTAAGATGGTTGAGAAGCTTCTGCCGCCGACAATTACAGGTTCCATAGCAATGATTATCGGTTTAACCCTTGCAGGTAATGCACTTTCTGATGCGGCACCTAGAATTGACAGCGGCGGTGTATTTGCAAGTGGATGGGTTTGGGTAGTATCACTCGTGACATTGCTGTCAACCATTTTGTTTTCAAGATATTTAAAAGGTTTTTTAGGACAGCTCCCTCTGCTTCTTGGTA
>CAYPIB010000106.1:5572-8532 GCA_964410675.1 uncultured Roseburia sp. | reverse complement strand
CTTTTATTTTAGTAAGCTTTGACATATATTATTCATGGGGAACCGGTGGAATTTATCAATTTGGACCAGCAGTTATCATTGCTTATGCCTATGAGCTGTTTTATATCGCAAGCTGTCTTATATTTACGTTTCACCATAGGAGATATATGGATCCAAAGAGACGTAATTCTGTTTGGGCTGTTTTGACAGCATGTTTTGCTATCGGTGTGATTAAACAGTTTTATCCGGGGTGTCCTTTTGCCGGATATATACTTGCACTGTCAACATTATTTATGTACATGCGACTTGAAAATCCAGAGGATAATATCGATAAAATGTCCGGTTGTTTTACGACAGATGCGTTTTTATCGTATATGAAAGAGGTATTCAGTCAAAATAAAAAATGTGCACTTATTTCGATAACATTTGATGATTTCCGTTTTGTAAATGATACCTTTGGTCCGGAAAGTGCGAAGCGTATTGTTCAAATGGTAGCCCGTTTTTTAGAATCCCTAAAGGGAGATATTGTTTTTTGCAGTTCTAACTTGGAATTTACCGCGGTATTTGGGAATTTTAGGGATATGCTTGAGGCCCTTGATAAGATTGAACAAAGGTTTAAGAAGCCTTGGGCTTTATTTGGAATCGATGTTGAAATTAACCTGTCCGTCGGAATATGCTATTTAACTGATTGCTCTCTTATTTCCGAACCGCAACAGCTTGCTGATACGGTACATTATTTTTCAAAGGAATGTGTACGCAGAGGTAAGGGAACGGTTATTCCGATCAATGAAGAAGAGCTTCTTAAGAAGCAGGAAATCGATGATGCAGAGACAATTCTGCGCTGGGCTTTGAAAGAAGAAAAAATAGACGTATTTTACCAGCCGATTTATTCTATGAAGGAAAAGCGTTATGTATCGGCGGAGGCTCTTGTAAGAATCTTTGATGAAAACAATAAATGTATTTCACCGGAACTTTTTATTCCAATTGCTGAGCGGAATGGTCTTATTTTGGAATTAGGTATGATTGTATTTGAAAAGGTATGTGCCTTTATGCAGCAGGAGCAGCTTTTAAACAAAGGAATCCAATATGTTGAAATCAATCTATCTGTTGTACAGTGTATGCGTGATAGTCTGGCCCAAGAACTTCTGCAGATTATGGACAAATATAAAATTGAGCCGCATACGATTAATTTAGAGATTACCGAAACGGCAGCAATAAATTCAGAAAAAATATTATTGCAGAACATGGAGCAGTTAATTCGGGAAAATGTCACCTTTTCACTAGATGATTATGGCTCCGGCTATTCTAATTTAAGCTATGTTGTTGAATTACCGCTTAGCATTGTGAAAGTAGACAAATCACTTGTGTGGTCAGCGTGTGCCAATGAGAGAGCAAGCGTGGCAATGGAATTTGCAGTTTCCATGATACAAAAACTCGGCATGAAGGTATTAGCAGAGGGAGTTGAAAACATTGAGCAATACCAAGAAATGGAGCGTCTCAATATTGATTTTATTCAAGGATTTTTCTTTTCCAGACCCGTTCCGCCGGATACTTTTATTGATGTGATTTCAAAGCCGATTACAGCACTTAAAACAGTACCCGTATAGGCAAAGGAGGAATATAAGTTTGAGCAGAGTATGTGTAATGCTTGCAGCAGGATTTGAGGAAATAGAAGCTTTAACAGTAGTAGATTTACTGCGGCGCGTGAATATTACGACCGAAATGATATCGATTTCAAAGGAGTATACAGTAGCAGGAGCTCATAATATTTTAGTAAGAGCAGATAAGATTTTTGATGAAGTAAATTTTAATGAAGTAGACATGATTGTACTGCCGGGAGGAATGCCTGGGACAAAAAATTTAGAAGCATTTAAACCGCTCATGGAGCAGCTTGATCGTTTTCATACTATGCAAAAATACGTATCAGCTATTTGTGCGGCGCCAAGTATCTTAGGTCATAGAGGTATGCTGAAGGGCAAAAATGCCTGTTCATTCCCTGGATTTGAGGGTGATCTGGAAGGGGCAATTGTAACACAGAATCCAATTGAGATTTCCGGTCATATTATAACTTCAAGAGGAATGGGAACTGCGATTGATTTTGGACTTGCAATCATAGCACGTTTTCAGGGGCAGGAAAGGGCGGACAAGCTCGCAGAGACAATATTGTATACAAAATAAAATATTAAAGTAAATAAATAACAAGAGCCGGCAAATTATTTTGCCGGTTCTTTTGGTTTTTAGAATTGTGTTTACAAAATCATTACATTTTGGTGACAAATCTGATACAACAATGAATTAAGATAAATTAGGGAAATTAGTAAAAAATTGTATTAAAATTGCACTCTCATACGTATTAATAATAGAATATGCAAAAAATTGAAACCTTTTTCATCAAATTGTTGTCTAATGAATAGGAGTTCTATTTATTTAAAGAAAAAATAGAGAATGTTAGGTTAATATAAATGTACTTAGGAGGCTGCCAATATGAGTAATATAATAATTTTTCAATCGGATAATGAATATGCGGAATATATAAGTTTGTATCTTTCACAGGAACAATGCAGGATATGGAAGCCATATGAAGAGGATGAAGTGGTTCGTCTGATTGACGAAGAAGAAATTGAGCTTTTAATTATGGACTTAAGAGATGGAAAAAGGAGTATTGACTTTCTTGCTGCTATTCGTAAAAGGTTTTTACTGCCGATTTTAGTGCTGTCTGATTTAATAGAAGAAGAGTGGAAACTGATGGCGTTTGGGCAGGGGGCTGATGACTATATTACTAAGAACTGTAGTATTTTAGAGCTGATGGCTAGAATTAAGGTGCAGCTTAGACGTTACTTTATTTTAAGCAGGACAAGACAAAATAGCAACTGTACCTATCAAATAGATGAACTGCTGATAGATGACAAAAATAAACATGTCAGCGTGTCTGGTCAGGAAGTAAGGCTGACTCCGATTGAGTATAAGATTTTAAAGCTTTT
>CAYPIB010000106.1:649-5472 GCA_964410675.1 uncultured Roseburia sp. | reverse complement strand
AATTATGCTACACTGTCAGTATCTTTAAGGAAAGTTGAGGGATTAGAATGAGCAAAATATTAAAATATATTTTTGGGAACCCGATTGAGACGGAAAGCACAGTGGTTAACATAAGTGTGGAGACGTTACCGCTGCCATTTTTTGAAACGTTACAAAATGAAGAGGCATTCAGTTTGTTATTTAAAATGGATAAAGATGATATTGTCTATGGACTTGGGGAAAACATAAGAGGAATTAATAAAAGAGGTTATCTTTATATTAGTAATTGCAGCGATGATCCAAGCCACAGCGAGGAGAAGCATTCCTTATACGGTGCTCATAATTTTTTAATAGTCAGCGGTATCAAAACGTTTGGAGTATTTGTTGACTATCCGGCACAGGTTAAATTTGATATTGGCTTTACAAAGCTCCATGAGCTTGTGATTACACCGGAAACAAATGATTTTATTTTTTATATCATAGAAGGAAATTCAGAAAAAGAAATTGTACAGGCATTCAGGCGGTTAATTGGACGAAGCTATATCCCGCCTCAATGGGCATTTGGCTATGGACAGAGCCGCTGGAGTTACATGAATGAGACAGAAATAAAAGAAGTAGTAAAGATGCATCGGGAAAATGGAATACCGCTTGATAGTGTTTATATGGACATTGATTATATGGAGCGCTATAAAGACTTTACAATAGATGAACAGGCATTTCCGAATTTCCCGGAGTTTGTGGAAGAGATGAAGCGTGAGAATGTTCACCTTGTCCCGATTATTGATGCCGGTGTCAAAATAGAAGCTGGATATGATGCTTATGAGGAAGGCATACAAAACGGATACTTTTGTAAAAAGGAAGATGGGACACCGTTTGTTGCAGGAGTTTGGCCGGGTAAAGTTCATTTTCCTGATATGCTGAATAAAGAAGCAAGAGATTGGTTCGGGGAAAAGTATAAATTTTTATTAGATCAGGGCATTGAAGGCTTTTGGAATGATATGAATGAGCCGGCAATGTTTTATACAGAGGATAACTTAAAAGAAGTGTATAAAGAAATAGCTAAATTATCTCAAGAGGAAAATCTTGATATTCATAAATTCTTCTATTTAAAAGATTTAATTTATGGACTTGCTAACAATAAAAAAGACTATGAAAGCTTTTATCATGAATATAACGGAGAAAAAATCCGTCATGACCGTGTTCACAATTTATACGGATACTATATGACAAGGGCAGCTGGTGAAGCATTTGAGAAAATTGCGCCGGACAAACGAATTTTGCTTTTTTCAAGAGCTTCTTATATCGGAATGCATCGCTATGGCGGAATATGGACCGGTGATAATATGTCATGGTGGTCACATATTTTATTAAATATTAAGATGATGCCTTCGCTTAATATGTGCGGCTTCCTTTATACCGGAGCAGATATTGGTGGATTTGGAGCAAATGCAACAGAGGATTTGCTGCTTCGGTGGCTTGCGTTTGGTATATTTACTCCGCTTATGCGGAATCATTCTGCCCTTGGTACAAGAGTGCAGGAAGCATATCGGTTTGAAAATAAAGAAGCCTTTGCAAAAATCATCGGAATACGCTATGGTCTTTTGCCATATTTATACAGTGAATTTATGAAAGCGGCACTAGGAGATGAAATGATGTTTTTGCCGCTCGGGTTTGAATATAGAGACGACGAAACAGCAAGAGGCATAGAGGATCAGCTGTTACTCGGTGAAAGCTTAATGCTTGCACCTGTATATGAACAGAATGCGGCCGGAAGATATGTGTATTTGCCGGAAAGTATGAAGCTTGTGCGAATGAAGAGTTTAAAAGAACGTAGCTTTGAGATTTTACCCAAAGGGCATCATTATATTTTGACTGCATTAGACGAGGTTGTATTTTTTATTAGGCCGGAAAAAATGCTGCCGCTTTCTAAAGGCGGTATGTGCGTGGAAGAAGTTGATTTTACCGATTTAGAAATCATTGATTTTGTAACTATGACCGGAAGCTATGAATTATATTTAGATGATGGATATAGTAAGGATTATGATAATCAAAATCATATTAAAGTACTCACAATTGATAAGCAAAAAGAAAAATAAAAGGATAGTAAGAAAGCGGTGACCGATTCAGTTTGCTCACCGCTTTTGATTGTGTAAAGTATGTTAAAATACCCTTTTCTTATATAAGAAACAGGAAAACTTATAAGAGATAAAATAAATAATAAAAGAAACAAGCAACAGTAAAACCGAATAATTTTGAAGACTATTAGAGAGGGAGCTCAGCTCAGATGTATGCGTAAAAGATCCAATTAATGCTGCTCCTGCTGCTCCTGCCAAACAAAACATCAGAATATAAGCCCAACGTCCCTTAATCATTCCTAAATATGCGAGGAAGGGAATCGTTAATGAAGTAAAAACAAGCGCAATGATGGACAAAAAAACAACTGGTTTTAAGGCTTCGATTATATTAAATTGAGAATGTAAAATCATTTTTATAGTATTGCTTATACTGTATGTAATAGTAAGTATAAGCAGTACTATAAGACCTAAAATATATTTTGCTTTTATATAAATAGTGCGGGAGGGCGGCAGTGTACAAGAGAATAATTGGAAATTGCTATGTTCGTCGTAACTCAACGCATTAATAGGCAATATTGAAGCAAAAATAAAAGCATAGGCAGTATAAAAATTGAGCCCTTTTACGAATGTACCTAAAACCACAAATACCAGCATAAAAATAAATATCCATTTTGATTGCTTCCATAGAAGCTGTAAGTCTTTTATAAGATAACCCTTCATAGCTTTTCACCTCTCACAATAAATAATATAATATCTTCAATACTGGCCTTATCTAAAGGAAGATTTGGATGGATAAGCTCTCTGTTTACTAATGCATCTCCCCCATATCTACTCGTCTTGGTTCCAATGACTGCCTCTTTAGGAAGTGAATTTAGAGCACTTTGTTCACCATGATAAAAGCCATATTTAGCTAATAGCAAATCCTTTTCTTCGCTAAATAAAATCTTTCCTTTATGAATAAATGTAATGTAATCACATATTTTTTCTAAGTCACTGACGATATGCGAGGACAATAAAATTGAATGATTTTCATCTCTTGTAAAATCATTAAAAATATCTAAAATTTCATCCCTGACGATTGGATCTAAACCGCTTGTTGCCTCATCTAAAATTAAAAGCTTAGCGTTATGGGATAAAGCGATGGCAATTGAAAACTTCATTTTCATCCCTCGGGACAAGTCGCTGAATTTTTTCTTAGGCGGTAAGTCAAATTTTTTAATATAGTCAAAAAATATTTCGCTTTCCCAGTTTTTAAAAATATTCTTCATAACAAGATCAGCATCTTTTGGTGTCATATATGCCGGTATTCCGGGTTCATCAAGGACAACTCCAATATCCTCAAGTGTCAAAGAAAAATCTTTTTGGTTATCTTTGCCTAATATAGTAATAGTTCCGGCATTTCTTTTTACGATGTTTAACAATAATTTAATCGTAGTACTTTTACCGGCACCGTTTTCACCGACCAGCCCCATGATACAGCCGGCAGGCAGATTAAAATTAATATGATCCAGTGAGAATTCATTATAATTTTTGCATAAATTTTTAATTTCTATGGCATTCATATAAAAACTCCTTTTTAATTTAATGATTGAAACATCTTGATTAGTTCTTCAGTTGAAAGATTACACGTTGCAGCCAGTGATTTAATTTCTTCCATGTGTGCTTCAATTTGTTTCAAATATGTTTCTAAAATAGCTTCTTTATTTTTAGGTGCAACAAAACAGCCTTTTCCGGCAACAGTATAAATAAGACCTTCCCGCTCCAATTCTTCATAGGCACGTTTCGTTGTAATAACACTGATACGCAAATCCTTGGCTAATGCCCGGATAGAAGGAAGCGCATCATCCTTTGAAAGAGCACCGGAAATAATATGTTTTTTTACTTGACAGTAAATTTGGTTATAAATAGGCTGACTGCTCGTATTGCTGATGCTTATGTGAATAGATATCACTCCTTTTTTAACAATTTTTCCATGTCAATACTTATGTGTGTATATACAGTATATACAGTTGTTGTTTATCTGTCAATATTAAAAAATAAAGTAACAAAAATTACCAACATAAAATAAAAACTTGTGCTAATAATAATACCAAGATAAGCGATAAACATTCAAAAGGACATCATTTTAATAATGAGTCCAACAAGAATGATGTCCTTGTCTAAAATATAGATAAAAATAGTATATGGAGGTGAAAAGAAATGACAAGCAATTCTAATAAGACACAGGTTCCAGAAGCAAAGGCTGCTATGGATCGTTTCAAAACAGAGGTAGCTTCTGAATTAGGAGTTAACTTAAAGGAAGGTTACAATGGTGACTTAACATCTAGAGAAGCTGGTTCTATCGGTGGAGAGATGGTTCGTAGAATGATCAAAAATCAGGAAGAACAGATGAAATAACAAATAGAGTAGTGGGCAAAGCGGCTTAGGAATAAGCCGCTTTGTTTTTGTTGCATTTTTATATGAAATAGTGTAAGATACGTAAAGATAAAAGTAAAAATTTGGATTAAAAGGATGAAGACATGAAAAAAAGAATATTAATCTTTACGTTAATGATAATGATGATGCTTACGGCATGTGGCAAGGCAGCAGAGCCTGAGAGTAATAAAGCAACAGAAGAAAGTATTGTAAAAGAAGTACAGGAGCCTGCGGCTGTTGCTGTAGAAGACGATAATCAGTCTGTCACTGATGAGGATACAACAAAACCTGAAGATGAAACCGAGCCTCTAAACATAAAAGTAGGAGCAATGAGAGGCCCTACCTCGATTGGTC
>CAYPIB010000106.1:0-639 GCA_964410675.1 uncultured Roseburia sp. | reverse complement strand
GAAAATGGAGCAGCTGCCTATAACTATACATTTACAATGGAAACATCAGCGGATACATTACTTCCAATGATTGTTAAGGGGGATTTGGATATTGCCCTTGTTCCGGCAAATGTAGCAGCTATTCTGTATCAGAAAACTGAAGGCGGCATCCATGTAATCGATATTAATACACTTGGTGTTCTCGATATAATATCTTCCAATACAGAAATAAAAGAAATGAAGGATTTATCAGGCAAAACAGTATATTTGACAGGGAAAGGCACAACACCGGATTATGTTTTAAATTATTTGCTTAATGCAAATGGTATTACCGATGTAAAGCTGGAATATAAATCAGAAGCAGCTGAAGTAGCGGCTATTTTAGCAAAACAGCCGGAAGCGGTAGGACTTTTACCGCATCCATATGCAACGGCCGCATGTATTCAGAACGAACAATTAAATGTTGTGCTTGATATGACGAAGGAATGGCAAAACATTCAGGGCGAAGAAGGAAGCAGTCTTGTTACTGGGGTTACAATTGTTAGAAAAGGATTTTTGGAACAGAATCCGGAAGCGGTTCAGACATTTATGGAGGAACATAAGTCAAGCACCGAATATGTAAATGAAAACGTAGAAGATGCTGCGAAGCTGGTTGTAAAA
>CAYPIB010000105.1:5459-8597 GCA_964410675.1 uncultured Roseburia sp. | reverse complement strand
TAATTATGTAAACCAACAGTATTTGCCATACGAGTTAAAAGGGACAGAATTTTATAAGCCAACAGAGAATGGTTATGAGAAGAAAATAAAAGAGCATATGCGCTGGCTGAAAGAGAGTAAAAAGGAAAAAGAGGAATGAAAATAACAAAAAATCATCGACTTGTTATCATCTCATTTGATGCGGTAGGAAGCTTGGACCTTCCTTATTTGGAATCACTTCCTAACTTTAAAATGGTATTTGAGCAATCAAGCGGATGCAGAAATGTCCAAAGTGTCTATCCTTCCGTCACGTATCCGGCCCACACTTCGATTATGACCGGTAAAATGCCGGTGCATCACGGTGTCATTAATAATACAAGACTTCAGCCAAAACGAGAAACACCGGATTGGATGTGGCAGCGTAAATTTATTAAAGGTACAACGCTCTATGATGAGGCAATAAAAAAAGGCTATAAAACGGCAGCACTTCTTTGGCCAGTCACTGCAAAAAGCCGCATTCATTATAATCTGCCGGAAGTATTGGCAAATCGTCCGTGGCAGAATCAGATTCTTGTTTCCATGACAAACGGCAGTTTATTTTATCAGTGGGAGCTGCAAAGAAAATTCGGACATTTGAGAGATGGAGTGCGCCAGCCGGCACTCGATAATTTCGTTCACGCATCGGCACTTCATACGATTGATAAGTATAATCCGGATTTGCTGCTGATTCATTATACGGATGTTGATACAAACAGACATATTTATGGTGTGAATCATCCAAAGGCAAAAGAAGCACTTATAAGACATGATAAGCGGCTTGGTGAGATTTTAGCAGCACTTCAAAAAAAGGGGAAGATGGATGAGACTACTTTTGTGATATTGGGTGATCATTATCAGAAAGATGTTGATAGAGTTGTATATTTTAATTTTTTACTAAAGGAACATGGTTTTTTACATGTGAAAAATAATAAAATAAAAGATTATGAATTTATAGCTAAAAATTGTGATGGCTGTTGTTACATTTATGTAAACCATAAAAGAAAACCATCGCTAGAGCGGACAGAGCAGTTGCGGCGACTGTTAGAGGCATGTAAAAATGAAAATACGTATGGAATAGAACGAATTTATACTGCTAAAGAGGCGGCAGAGCTTGGTGCCGATGGCAATTGTATTTGTTTGATTGAAGCAAAGGATGGGGTTTATTATTTAGATGAGTTTGAGTATCCGACATGCAGAGCAGAGGAGTTAAAAAAGGGTAAATTAAGAGGGGCACATGGATATTTACCGTCTAAACCTAATTATCAGACATTCTTTGCGATGAGTGGATATGGAATAAAGAAAGGCAATTTTATAAAGGAAATGGCCCTTTGGGATGAAGGGCCGACACTTGCAAAGCTATTAGAAGTCACACTGCCACAGGCAGATGGTCATGCTGTTTCCGCTTTTTTAGAATAATTCTTTGATTAGATTCTGATAAATTGCCTGATTACGTTTTTGCCAGTTATCACATACTGCAATCGCCGTTTCTTCCAAAGGTACATTTATTGTTATGTCAACTAACGGCAGTCCTTTTTCCATCGCACATAAATGAGCGGCATACTCATTCCTTGTAGTTTTATAATAATCAGAAGTAATAGAAATCTCATTGCGCAGCTCCATGGATTTGTTGCTGAAAAATTCTTTGATATCCTTTTTTATTGCCGGGGAAATACGATTTTCAAAGTAAGAAAGTGTGCTTTTCCCTTCATCAGTAATAAAAAGCTGGGTTCGGTTTCCGTATGTTTTAGGAAGAATCATACCGGCATCAATGAGTTCATTCATAACCTGCTGCAAGGTTAAAAAATTCGTATATTCCTTTTCTAATATAAAATCACTGATATGGGTTTTAGTCAAAGGGAAATCCACCCGATTCAGCATGTATAGTATAATTAATTTATATAAGGTTACTGCTTTCTGTGCCAAAGTGCATACTCCTTTCCCTGATAAGCATTTTTTTGTTTTATATATTGATGCAGTCCATTTAATACCCCGCGTTTATCTGTGCTCCATAATGGGGCTAGCAGCAACTGCTTTGGTCCGTCTCCCGTTAGGCGGTGAATTACGATTTCGGGGGATAAATGAAGTAAGCATTCGGTAACAAGTTCAAAGTACTCTTCCTTAGAAAGAGTGTTAAAATATTGATTGGTATAATCAATTGCTAAGTCGGTATCACGCAGTACATGTAACAACTGGAGCTTTATGCCAAACACACGCTTTTGGTTAACATAATTAATGGTCTCCAAGAGCATTTCTTTAGATTCGCCCGGAAGCCCTATTATAATATGTAAAATTACCGGTATCGCAATAGAATGCAGCCGTGCAATTGCATCATCACATGTAGTTAGCGGATAGTTGCGTCTAATATAATGAGCGGTCTCTTCGTGGATTGTCTGCAGTCCAAGCTCGACCCAAATAGATTTAGCCGGATAGCGTTCTTTTAATTCTTTTAATAGAAGAATTACGTTACGGTCAAGGCAGTCAGGTCTTGTTGCGATGGAAATTCCGGCAATTTGTGCATCCTCCAAAGCCTGTACATAAAGAGTGCGCAGATATTCGATTGGTGCATATGTATTTGTATATGCCTGAAAGTATGCAATAAAGCGATTACCAATCTTTTTGGAACCAAATAGAGAAATTCCTTCCTGTATTTGCTGTGTCATAGAGCGTTTGTTTGATGCTACGGCAAAGTCTCCGCTCCCTCCGCTGCTGCAGAAAATACATCCTCTTGTATCCAGTGTACCATCTCGGTTTGGACAAGTGAATCCGCCGTCTAAAGATATTTTATAAATTTTTTCATTACATTCATGTTTAAAATAGGAAGAAAGGCTGTAGTAAGCCTTTCCGTCCCAGTTTGTTTTATTTGCTTTCATAATTTCAGCGCTTTTCTATTAAACAAGAGATTTTACAGCTTCTGCAACCAAACGGGTAACGTCAGGATTAAATGCTTCCGGCAGAATATTATCTTCATTTAATTGTTCGTCCGGTATCATACTTGCAATTGCCTGTGCTGCGGCTAATTTCATTTCTTCGGTAATCTGGGAAGCACGGCCTTCCAAGGCACCTTTAAAGATTCCCGGAAAAGCAATCACATTATTTACTTGATTTGGAAAGTCTGAACGT
>CAYPIB010000105.1:4095-5408 GCA_964410675.1 uncultured Roseburia sp. | reverse complement strand
ATTTCCGGAACCGGATTTGCCATAGCAAATATAACTGCATCTTTTGCCATAGAGGAAATCATTTCTTTCGTGACGACATTCGGAGCAGAAACACCGACAAAGATATCAGCATCCTTTAATGCATCTGCCAATGTACCGGTTTGATTATTAAGATTTGTTACTGTCACCATTTTTTCCATCATCCAGTTAAGATTTTGGCTGGACTTAGAAAGGATTCCTGATTTATCGCACATAATAATATTTTTAAATCCATAGGTAAGAAGCAGCTTAGTAATGGCAACACCGGCACTGCCGGCACCATTAATAACAATTTTACAATCTTCTTTTTGTTTTTTTACTATTTTAAGTGCGTTAATAATTCCAGCCAAAACAACAATCGCAGTACCATGCTGATCATCGTGAAAAACCGGGATGTTTAAAATTGATTTTAAGCGCTCCTCAATCTCAAAGCATCTTGGTGCACTGATATCTTCTAAATTAATGCCGCCATAGGAAGGGGCGAGGTAGGTTACTGTTTTAATAATTTCTTCGGTGTCCTGGGTGTCAAGACAAATCGGTACTGCATTTACACCGCCAAATTCTTTAAACAAAACGGCTTTTCCTTCCATTACAGGCATCGCAGCAAGAGCACCGATATTGCCAAGTCCCAATACCGCACTGCCGTCTGAAACAACCGCCACTGTATTTGCTTTCATTGTATATCGGTAAGCAGCCTCGGGATTTTCGGCTATCATTTTGCAAGGTTCTGCTACTCCGGGGGTATACGCTAAGGATAAAGCTTCTCTGGAATTTACCGGAGCCTTAGAAATCGTTTCCAACTTGCCGTTCCATTCTTCGTGAAGCATAAGAGCTTTTTCATTTATCGTCATAAGTTTTTCCTCACTATTTACTATTTAGTACGCTATATATCTTATAATATTTAGAGGCAGTATGCAAGTATCGGGAGGATGGGAATTACAAAAAAACATTTGCTATTTTTAAATTGGTGAGTTATACTTAAATCAAAATTCAACGTTCAGAGAAAATTCTATTAATTACCCCAATGTAAAAAATTAAAAGCAAAATAGATAATAGTTTATAATCGGATTACGAATGCTCAGAAGGAAGGAGAGTATATGAGAGAAAAATATGAATCTTTGGCACTTGTCGATTTAAAGGGTATCGCCAAAAGCCGTGGAATCAAAGGAACTTCTGCGATGAAAAAAGCAGAGGTTATTGAAGTTATGCTCGAAGAGGATGAAAAGAATAAAGAAGCATCATCTGAAAAAGAAAAGGTCAATTCGGAATTAGACAGCGGTGACTCCGCACATGGT
>CAYPIB010000105.1:0-4085 GCA_964410675.1 uncultured Roseburia sp. | reverse complement strand
GTGATGCAGGATGGCTTTGGTTTTATCCGCTGTGCCAATTATCTACCCGGAGAAAATGATGTCTATGTGGCACCGAGCCAGATTCGTCGTTTTGGCTTAAAAACCGGAGATATTGTAGAAGGCAATACACGTATTAAAACGCAGGCAGAGAAGTTCAGTGCATTATTATATGTAAAGAAGGTAAACGGGTATCATCCGTCCGAATTAGAAAAGAGAACTAATTTTGAGGACATGACACCTATTTTCCCAAATGAGCGGCTAAAACTGGAAACGCCTCAATCATCAGTTGCCATGCGCATTATGGATTTAATGAGTCCGGTTGGCAAAGGCCAGCGTGGTATGATTGTTTCACCGCCAAAAGCAGGTAAGACGACTCTTTTAAAAGAAGTTGCACAGTCAATTAAAACCAACAATCCCAATATACATATGATTATTCTATTAATCGATGAACGTCCCGAGGAAGTAACGGATATTCGTGAAGCAATCGAAGGGCCTAATGTTGAGGTAATTTATTCAACCTTTGATGAGCTGCCCGATCACCATAAACGTGTTTCGGAGATGGTTATTGAAAGAGCAAAACGTCTTGTAGAACATAAAAAGGATGTTATCATTTTATTAGACAGTATTACTCGTTTGACAAGAGCCTATAATCAGGTCGTTCCGCCTAGCGGAAGAACACTTTCCGGTGGTCTTGATCCATCTGCACTTCATATGCCAAAGAGATTTTTTGGTGCTGCGAGAAATATGCGAGAGGGCGGCAGCCTTACTATTTTAGCAACAGCTCTTGTAGAGACAGGCTCCAAGATGGACGATGTTGTATACGAAGAGTTTAAGGGAACCGGTAATATGGAAATGGTACTCGACAGAAAGCTTTCTGAGAGAAGAGTATTTCCGGCTATTGATATTCCAAAATCGGGTACGAGACGTGAGGACCTTTTATTATCGCCGGAAGAGCTGGAAGCAATTAATGTTATGCGGAAAGCATTAAATGGTTTAAAGGCTGAAGAGTCAGTTGAGAAAATTGTTGATATGTTTGTTCGGACACGCAGTAATGTAGATTTTGTTCAGGCTGTAAAAAAACTGCGTTTTATATAGAAATAACATAGTGTCATATATTAAAAAAAATGACAAATAATAAAGAAAAAATACTTGCTTATCTAAAATAAATGTGCTACACTTAATAAGCTGTTTATGTACAGAGAAATAGGCTTATTCTGGGACGCAGATTTGAGAGACGCTGAATTTCAAATAGACTTAGAACGAAGCTAATATAAAGAGGTGAAAGAAATGAAAGAAGGAATCCATCCAGCTTACCAACAAGCTAATGTAACCTGCAACTGTGGTAATACATTCGTTACCGGTTCAACAAAAGGCGATGTCCACGTTGAAATCTGTTCTAAATGCCATTCATTCTATACAGGTCAACAAAAAACTGCCAGAGCCGATGGTCGTATTGACAAGTTTAACAAGAAATACAATGTTACAAGCAAATAGTTTGATTTTGGTAAGGTTGAGGCATGTGTCTCAACCTTATTTAGTCATGTAATAATATAAAAAAGAGGTTAGTTATGGAAAAAAAGAGTAATCGCTATTCCGGTATCGGGGGGCAAGCTGTTTTAGAAGGTGTTATGATGAAAAATAAAGAACAGTATGCGATAGCAGTTCGGAAACCCGATGGAAAAATCGAGACTAAAGTAGAAGATTGTAAGCAAAGAAATCAAAAACTGAAAAACCTGCCTTTTATCCGTGGCGTATTTAATTTTGTTGATTCACTTGTGCTGGGCACAAAATGTCTGACTTATTCGGCATCCTTTTATGATGAAGAGGAGATGACTAAGAATGAAACAAAATTTGATAAGTTTATTTCAAAAGTATTTGGTGAAAAAGCAGAAGATATTGTTATGGGAATTACGGTTTGTTTTTCTATCATTATCGCGATTGGACTTTTTATGATTTTACCTTATTGGCTGTCATCACTGCTTGGCCGTGTTGTTGTAAATGACAGTCTGCTCGCTTTATTTGAAGCGGTTATTAGAATATTAATATTTATTACCTATGTAGTACTCATATCCTTTATGAAGGATATTCAACGTGTCTATCAATATCATGGTGCCGAGCATAAATGCATTAATTGCGTGGAACGCGGCAGAATATTAAATACCGAAAATGTCATGAAAAGTTCCAGACTGCATAAGAGATGCGGAACTAGCTTTTTATTGTTTGTAGTAGTAATTAGTGCAGTGTTATTTTTCTTCATTCGTGTCGATAGTCACGTAATGAGGGTTGTTGTGCGCCTATTGTTAATTCCTATTATAGCTGGTATTTCGTATGAGATTATCCGTTTGTCAGGACGTTATGACAATTGGCTTACTAACTTGCTGTCATGGCCGGGAATGATGCTGCAAAAGCTTACAACGAAAGAACCGGATGAGCAAATGGTAGAAGTGGCAATTGCATCTGTTGAGGCGGTGTTTGATTGGAAGGTGTATTTTAAAGAAAATTTTCAATTTAATGTTGAGGAATATAAAGAAAATACAGAAGCGCCAGCTACAGATGAAACTTATGAAGAAGACCTGAAAGTTGATAAAGAGCAGGAAGATGGAGATAGTAAATAGCAATGATTTACAGGGATTTATATGTATGGGGAACCAAAAAGTTAGCAGAAGCTAATATTTTGGAGGCTAAGATTGATGCAAGACTGCTCCTTGAAGCATGTTGTGGTACAGACCGAAATACATTGCTTGCACATGGTGACCGCACGGTTTTGGAGAAAGAGTATGAAAGTTATGTAAACTATATCGAGCAAAGAATAAGACATATCCCGCTTCAGCATATAACCGGTAATCAAGAATTTATGGGACTTTCTTTTTTTGTCAATAAACATGTGCTCATTCCAAGACAAGACACAGAGATACTTGTAGAAGAGGCAATGAGACACTTGCATGATGGAATGAAAATACTAGATGTATGTACGGGAAGCGGCTGTATTTTACTGAGTCTTTTGCATTACAGCAATAATTGTATCGGTATTGGAATTGATATTTCAGGCGCAGCCCTTGAAATTGCTGAAAAGAATAGAGAGCAGCTTGGTATGGAAGCTGAATTTTATAAAAGTGATTTATTTGAAGTTTTTAATAATGAAGAAATAAAAATAATTAATAAAAAATTTGATTTGATTATTTCAAATCCACCATATATTAATTCAAATATGATTGAAACGTTAATGCCGGAAGTAAAAGAGCACGAGCCAATGGGTGCTTTAGACGGCGGGGAAGATGGATTACTATTTTATCGGAAGATAATAAAACAGGCAGGTGGTTATTTCAACCGCGGAGGAATGCTGTTTTTTGAAATTGGTTATGACCAGGGCGAAGCGGTAAGTGAGCTCATGAAACAAGCCGGATATGCAGACGTAAAAGTAAAGAAAGACTATGCTCGTTTAGACAGAGTGGTTTACGGTACTTTTTTGGAGGAAAAAAATGTTTGACAGATTAGAAGATTTATTAATACGCTTTGAAGAACTGTTGGGAGAATTAAATAATCCTGATGTTGCAAGCGATCAAAAACGATTTCGTTTGTTGATGAAAGAACAAAGTGATTTAACACCTATTGTAGAAGCTTATAAGGAATACAAAAAATGTAAGCAAGACGTAGAAGATTCACTTGCTATGCTGAATGAAGAAAGTGATGAAGATATGCGTGAGATGCTGAAGGAAGAATTAGGCAGTGCTAAGAACAGAATTGAAGAGCTTGAGCAGGAATTAAAGATTCTCCTTCTTCCAAAAGATCCTAACGATGATAAAAACGTAATTGTAGAAATCAGAGCAGGTGCAGGTGGTGATGAGGCGGCATTATTTGCGGCAGAAATGTATCGTCTCTACGTACACTATGCAGAGAAGCAAAAATGGAAAGTAGAAACGATGAACGTGGATGATATCGGAATCGGCGGGATAAAGGAAGTTAGCTTTATGATTAACGGACAGGGAGCATACTCTAAGCTTAAATATGAAAGCGGTGTGCACCGTGTACAGCGTGTTCCGGAAACAGAATCCGGGGGACGTATTCACACTTCAACAATTACAGTG
>CAYPIB010000104.1:0-8671 GCA_964410675.1 uncultured Roseburia sp. | reverse complement strand
CAATAAAAAAAGACAATGATATGCTATTAATGCATATTACTGTCAATCAATTAACGTTTTTTTATCTCGAACATATGTCTGATTGCCTTTTTGATTACCTGAGCATTTTTACAGCGTGCAAAATGCTCCTTTCTTTCTTTGAAAAACCCTTGCAAACCATTGATTTCACTGAGTTTCTTCGCTTTGTTCAAAATTACCTTTTCAAAGCTGATGACGGGAATTGAACCCGTGACCCCTTCCTTACCAAGGAAGTGCTCTACCTCTGAGCCACATCAGCTTAGTGACCTAATCACCGAAGGCTATTCTATCATAGGAATAATATTTTGTCAAATTTTTCAGTCCTAAAAGGCGCCCTATCATTACATGCTAAATCATGCATTTTTTCATGCGTTCTTCATAGGTGGAAATCTCAATTCGCAATGCATCCTTTTGCAGCTTAAGCTGCTTTAAATCCACTTCACATTGCTGTATTTCCTGCTTTGCCACTTCCCTATGTTCCTTTATGAGTGAAATACCCTCTTCTAACAAATGTTTTTCAATACAATCCTCATACAGCTCATATTTTGCATCCAATTCTTCCTTTAAAAGCTGTAGCTTTTTTATTCGTTCTTCCACTGTCTGAAATGTTACTTTTAACTCCTTGTAAATCTTTTCTTTAATTGCTTCCATCCGAATTCTCCTTTTAGTATTTACGTTCTTAAATAATGAACTTGTAATACTTTTCCTTAAAATCTATTGGAGAATGATTCAGATTAGACCAGAAAGTAATTTTTACTTTTTTACTGTATCTGTCAATAATACTTTTTTTAACTTTGCCTTAAGCCTATGAAGTGCATTGTCTGTAGATTTGTCATCCTTCCCTAATACCTTGGCAATTTGGGTATATGACATCCCTGTCAAGTATAAGTCCAGTACCTGCTTCTCAAACGCACTTAATTCTTTTTGAATAACTTGTTCAATAATTTCCACATTTTCTTTATCAATGAAAAGCTCCTCGGGGCTGCGCTCGTCTTTACCGGAAAGTGCATTGACCAGTTCCAGCTGGCCATTAACTTTACCTTCTTGCTCGGTCACATCGCTATATAAAGAAATATATGTATTAAGAGGCATATGTTTTTGTCTTCCGGATGCCTTTACCGCAGTGTACATCTGTCTGGAAATACACAACTCCGCAAAGGTATAAAAACTGGCATCTCTTCCGCAGTCGTAATCACGAAGCGCTTTAAAAAGTCCAATCATGCCTTCCTGTATTAAATCCTCATTATCAGCACCCAAAATATACATGGACTTCGCCTTGCTTTTTACGAGGTTCTTGTATTTATTCATAATGTAATCCGTAATTTGGGATTCTCCCTCACGAAGGTGCATAATGAGCTCTTCGTCCGTTACATTTTCATATTTTTTTTCCATTTTACATTCTCTGTCTAACAATCTCATACGCTAAAACACCGGCAGCTACAGAAGCGTTAAGCGAATCAATATTACCTTTCATCGGAATCGAAGCTGCAAAATCACACTTTTCTTTTACGAGTCTGCTGACTCCTTGTCCTTCGCTGCCAATCACCATTCCAATCGCCCCTTTTAAGTCTAAGTCGTACATAGTCGTTCCTTCCATATCCGCACAGACAAACCAGAGACCTTCCTTCTTTAATTCTTCAATTGTTTTGCTAAGATTCGTTACCTTGGCTACCTTCGTATAATTGAGTGCTCCGGCAGATGTTCTTGCAACCGTTGCCGTCAGACCTGCTGCCCTGTTCTTTGGAATAATCACACCGTGGGCACCTGCCAGATTGGCGGTTCGAATAATTGCTCCCAGATTATGAGGGTCTTCGATATTATCAAGCAAAAACAAAAATGGCTGCTCGTCTTTTTTCCTTGCTTCCTCTAACAGCTCGTCCACCTCTGCATATTCATAAGCGGCGGCATAGGCAATAACTCCCTGATGCTTTCCGGTTTCTGACATTTGATCTAAGCGCTCCTTCGCAACAAATTTAATAAGCGCATCCTGCTTTTTTGCTTCTCGTTTTATCGTCATAATCGGACCATCCTGACAGCCATCTTGAACGAAAATCTTATCAATCGTCCTGCCGGAACGAAACGCTTCAATTACTGCATTTCTTCCTTCAATCGTAAATTCCTCATATCCCATTTTTTTCTTTCCTTTTCTTCTTATATAAAATATTAAGCTTATTGTCATTCGTTCTTGTATCTACTAGATTATAACGTTTTATCTATTTTATCAAGCCCGGACTTGATTAAAGACAGCATGCGTTCACTTTGATTTTGCAAATAAAGATATCCCATCAGCGCTTCAAATCCGGTTGCCTTTCGGTAATCACCAATCGATGCATTTTTAGCTGTTGTATAAGATTTTGCATTTCGGCCCCGGCGGTACACTCCCGCTTCCTCCGGTGTTAATTCCGGCAGTAGTGCTTCTATCATTTGTGCCTGTGCCTCTGCTTTTACAATCGTACTCTTTTGCTTATGTAAAGAGCTTGCGGAACGGTTACCGCCTGCAACAAGCACCGTGCGAATGACCAAATCATAAATACAATCTCCTAAGAAAGCAAGCGTGAGCGGTGAAAACGTACGAATATCCGCTTCACCGCACTCAAACTCGCGCTTAATCTGCCAAAGCAATCCTATGCTCTCTTCCATTTTACACCCTCTCTTGTATCTTCAAGAATAATTCCCTTCTCTAACAGAGTATCTCTGATTTCATCCCCTCTGGCAAAGTTCTTATCCTTTCGTGCCGCCTGTCTTTCTGCAATAAGAGCTTCAATTTCTTCGTCTAATATTTCTGCCTTCTTTTCAACAATCAGACCGCAAATATCAGCAAGCATTTTTATTTCATCTAAGAGCTTTGTTAAAAATTCTTTACTGCTTTCTTCCATCGCATTCGTATTGACAAACTTCACAAGCTCAAAAATGGCGGCAATTGCATCCGCAGTATTAAAATCATCGTCCATTGCCTCATCAAATTTTGAAGCAAAAGTCTCTGCCTGCACTAACAAACCCTTCTCTTCTTCAAGCATAGCTTCTGTGTTAGCATTTTCCAGCAAATACGTTAAATTTGACACGCTTGTAACAATACGCTCTAACCCGCTTTTTGCAGCCTCCATTAAATCCGCACTGAAATTCAGCGGACTTCTATAATGAGCAGAAAGCATAAAGAAACGAAGTACTTGCAAATCATACTTTTCACTAATATCCCTGACCGTAAAGAAATTTCCAAGAGACTTACTCATTTTTCTATTTTCAATATTTAAAAAAGCATTGTGCATCCAATATCTTGCAAAAGGCTTCCCGTTAGCCGCCTCAGATTGCGCAATTTCATTTTCATGATGCGGGAAAATTAAATCCTCGCCGCCCGCATGAATATCAATCTCGTCGCCTAAATAGTGCTTGCTCATAACAGAACATTCAATATGCCATCCCGGACGTCCGCCGCTCCACGGAGATTCCCAGAAAGGTTCCCCATCCTTTTTCGGCTTCCAGAGTACAAAGTCAAGCGGATCTTCCTTCTGCTCTGAACCGGAGACAAGTAAAGACCGCTTCCCCCCTTCTAAGTCATCCAAGTTTTTGTGGGATAGTTTACCATATTCCTTAAAGCTTCTTACTCTAAAATAAACCGTACCATCCTCAGCCGCATAAGCATGTCCCTTTTCAATCAGCTTCTTAATCATATCGAGCATTCCGCCAATTTCTCTTGTGGCAAGCGGATGGTTCGTTGCCGGCTTAACATTTAAACCTGCCATATCCTTCTTGCATTCTGCTATATACCGTTCTGAGATAACAGAGGAATCCACTCCTTCTTCAATCGCTGCCTTAATGATTTTATCGTCTACATCGGTAAAATTTGAGACAAAATTCACCTCATATCCCTTATGCTCCATATAACGGCGCACCGTATCAAACACGACAATAGGACGTGCATTACCAATATGAATTAAGTTGTATACAGTTGGACCGCATACATACATGCGTACTTTTCCTTCTTCAATCGGAATAAATTCTTCTTTTTTACGGGAAAGTGTGTTATAAATCTTCATGCTTCATTCTCCTTCTTTTTGTTGATATTTTTCTTTAGTTCTTTCAAATCACTTTGAAGCTCAATTACCATATTTGTTAAGTTAGTGTTAGCTAACTGTAAATTCATTAAATCTTCCTTTACCGGATCAGGCAGATTCTGATCCATATCCTCCTGAGGAAGTACCATATTGTGCCTGCGCACTACTCTTCCCGGTACACCCACTACTGTTGAGTTAGGCGGAACTTCCTCTAACACAACACTTCCGGCACCAATTTTAGAATTATCACCAACTGTAAATGAGCCAAGCACCTTTGCACCTGCACTGATCATAACATTATTACCGATGGTAGGATGACGTTTTCCCTGTTCCTTGCCGGTACCACCCAAAGTAACTCCCTGAAAAAGAGTCACATTGTCTCCAACAACTGCAGTCTCACCGATAATGACGCCATTACCATGATCAATGAAAAATCCGCTTCCGATTTTAGCACCCGGATGAATCTCGATTCCGGTTTTGCGGACTGCCCGCTGAGATACAAAACGCGCCCAGAAATAATGTCGGTTTAAATATAACTTATGTGCAATACGATAATGTATCATTACTTTAAAACTAGGATACAAGAAAACTTCCATTGATGTGTGAATCGCAGGGTCACGTTCTTTAATAATGGCGATTTCATCCCTTATTCTTCGAATTACACCCATATTTATACCCCTTTCTATAAAAAGTAAAACAAAAAATAAAAATTATGTTCTTTTGTACAATAAAAAAGGAATACTCATCTGCAAGAGACGAAATATTCCGCGGTTCCACTCTAATAGAGGCTAAGCCTCCACTTTAAACCTTTAACGCAGGCAAACGTATTTTGCTACTACGTCAAAACAGTTCACAAAATCAGCTCACGGATGCACTTTCTATCTCTTTTCCATTAAGACTGCTTTCAGCCAGTGACAATCTCTCTCTGTTATATTCCAAAGATATACTCTTTCCGCTCATTGCTTTTACACTATAACATATTCAGCATACGCAAAGTTGTTCCTTTTGTCAATAACTTTGCATGAAATTGAAAATCAAACGATTTCATTCATTATGCCGTTTTTTAATATTTTAATCCCTTCAAATACTTCTAAAACAAAATCATTACTGCTTTTTCCTGTAAACAAATAACTGATTAGTTCATCCGGCCTTACCTTTAATGCAGACATTTGATTTTCGCTTTGCTCTTTAGCTACACTTTGCTTTTTGATAACACTTTTATCCGGTCCGACCATCCATTCATAAAAACCTGTATTTTGTTCTATTATATTGTCTTCATAATAAAAGTACAGTCTTTTTTCTGTATCACTAAAAAAATATGATAACAGCTTTTCTAACTGTATAATTCTACCCATAATAATCGGCTTTTTATCTAATGCTGTCTTGAATAAATTTTGAAAAACATTCACTTTTATGCCCTGTTCCAAGAAAATCTCTTGAAAAAATATGTTCCCCATATCAAACGTACAGATAAAATATCCTATGAATCTCTCACCTTGGAATATACCTATTATGCTTCCATTCTGACTTTTAACTTCCCAAAATAAAGTTTCGAAATAAGCCTGCGTATGTTGTAAGTAAAAATCATATTGCTTTTCTAACTGTTCCTTCGCAAAATCAGCAAGAAGTCCTGCATCAGCATATTGCAGTCGTTGTAGACTTATTTTTTCTGAATTCATCAACTGCATGACAGCCCGATCTGCCCTGCCCTCTAATACATTTCTTAACTCGCTATTTTCGTAAGCTGTATCTAACAAGCTATATTCTTCTCTTTCATATATATAGGCAAATGAAAATGGCTCATAAATAGACGGACTAGCCGGCATCAAAAATGTTAATGGCTCTTTTCTAGCGTAAAGCTCATGCAAGGATGCATGCAAAAGTTTGTTCATACATCCCTTGTGGCGAAATTCCTCTTTTGTCGCCACTCCGATAATATAGGAAGCCGGAAAACAATGTGAGCCATTTGTTCGAAGCACCATTTCATATGGGGTCAAATGAAGCATTGCTTTCACATTTTCCCTCATGTATTCCATCTCCAAATCAGGTTTGGAATCTGCCTCTGCCATAATCAGGTCCGGTCTATCTCCAATGACAAAGGTATCGTTTTGCGGAGCCTTGTACTCATAATAATAATCTACAAACTCTCTGCTATCCTCGGAAAAGACCTCTTCCCACAGTAATCGGGTTATATTTGCTTCCTCTTTTTTTAACTTGTACGGCTTAAGCTCTTTCACTCTTTTGGCATCCATTGCATCCCTCACATTTTGACTGTGCTGTCACATCTTCCGTTATCAAATTAATCGGACTTGTCAGCATGCAAATTACCTGAGAGGAAATTCCTTCGCCGCTTCCGGTAAATCCAAGTCCTTCCTCGGTTGTTGCCTTTACATTCACCTGCTCCAGTGTAATACCGAGAACTCTTGCGATATTCTCCCGCATTGTATCAATATATGGGCGCATTTTCGGCTTTTGTGCAATAATTGTAGCATCAATATTTTCAACAAAAAATAAATTTTCTTCTAATAACTCACGTACCTTTGCTAAGAGCTTCATACTATCAGCCCCCCTATATTCTTCCTCAGTATCCGGAAAGTGCTTACCAATGTCACCTAAAGCGGCCGCTCCCAATAATGCATCCATAACCGCATGCAATAATACATCTGCATCAGAATGACCCAAAAGTCCCTTCTCATTCGGAATCTCTACCCCGCCAATTATCATCTTTCGTCCTTCTACTAACTTATGAACATCATATCCTAATCCTACTCGCACAGTCATTCTCCTTTTCTAATACAATCCTTGCTAATATATACAATTAATTTCTTCTTATATACTATTCTAATTGTTAGTGTAAGCATTTCCAACTTCTTTCAAATTATAGCATACTCATTGCTGAACTTAAAACAATTCTGAAGGAAATTTACATTAAGCTTTTTTATTACTTGATTTCTTTCGTTTCAAATATATTAATATTACTATGGGTGCTGCTATTAGAATAAATAAAAATGTTATTGTTGAAATTATCATATTCTTATTGATAATAGTAAAACTTATTTGCTTAAAAACCTCATCATGCCCTTCAAATGTCAATGTTACTTTTCCACTGCCCACAATCTCACATTTATTATTAGCAACACTTATTACTTTATCATTACTGCTAACTATTTGATATTCTTTATAAGTAGCATTAGCGGGTAATACCTCAACATTAAAATTTAGTACATCACTCACATCTAAAAATCCTGAATAATCACTTTCATTTTTTATTAAAATCTCGTCGGTCTTTATGTAATATACTTCTACGGGAATATCCTTATTTATATTATTATGTGTCTCTATTGTTATAATTGTATTTCCGGGCATTAAGGGAGTAATATCTCCATTATCCTCAATTTTTAAAATTTCATCATTCTTTACTTTAAAAGAGTATTCTTTATTATTAGCTTTTGTCGGTAAAATATCTACTTGCAAATTATCAGTTTTTGTTAATTCAATTTTTATCTCTTCTTCATTCGTTTTTACCTCTTCTGGAAATACTTCATATACTTCTACTTGCATTGATGATTCTAAGTTGTTTGACGACCTTACCGTTATTGTCGCACTTCCAACCCCCACTGCTTCTATATTATGATCGGGCTTGCAAATGACAGCATTTTCATTATCCGATATAATTTCTATTGTTTTATTCGTAGCATTTTCAGGCAATACTGTAATATAAAGTTTTTTTAATTCACCTAACTGCAACCTTGTATTTTCTTCACTAAATACTATGGACTCGACTGGAATTGCTTTTACAATAACGGTAAATTGTTTTGATTTATCGGAAGACTTTACTGTAATTGTTGCAGTACCTACACCAGTGGCTTTTAGACTTCCGTCAACTCCAACCGATACAACTGATTCATTGCTGCTTTTTATACTTAATGAAGATGTTTCATTTTCTGTTGTAAGTATATATTCAGGATTAGATACTTGCCCCACCTTCATTTCACTTGGTGCTGACTTAATTGTTATTGTGTCTGCTTTAGGTAATGTGATAGATGCTTTTTCATTATTACTTTTAGTAGTTTCACTAGGAACACTATTATTATTGCCATAAGGACAGACTCCACCATCATGTAAATGTGGTGGATTACCGCCGCAATGATAATGATAACTACCCAATCCACTTTTATTTTTATTATCTTTATGTCCACCTGCCGAATCTGTTCTTCCTGAATGCGCGTTACTCACAATGGCACTTTCACTAATTGGATATAAAGTACTGGATAATAATAAGATAAGTAATATTACTAATATAATTTTTGATTTCTTCAAACGCCCTTTAAAAAAATTCATCATTTGCCCTCACTTTATTATTTTTAATCTAATAGTACATTAAAAACAATATAATTACAATTGAAATATAAATAGAGAAATTAACTAGTTCCTTTTAATACCACTATTTTTTTGATATAATTATTTAGTTAAGGTGTGATAGGTGACCATGAATAATTTATTTTTTTATGAAGCTAAGAGACCCAAATTATGATAAAAGGTGATGCAATTAGTTTGATTCCTGTTACATTAGATAATAGACATAAAATATACAAGTTTTT
>CAYPIB010000103.1:0-8875 GCA_964410675.1 uncultured Roseburia sp. | reverse complement strand
GACCTGCATGCCCATAAATACCTGTAAACAACTTCCTATGAATGGAAATATACTCTGTTGGCGTAAAACTAAATGCTTTTTCAGTAAGAATCTTGGCAATACGCATCGATACTTTATCTGCTTCCTCAGTTCTTTCATCCTGATTTACTTTGGGATTCTCTTGATAGTAATTATCTAATAATTTCTGTGCTTCCTCTATTGAGATTTCACCTTCAATATTTTGAATCGCAGTATTCACCAAATACTGGGTTGGCTTTAATCCATCTACTGCCTGCAAACCTATTGCTGTACTCCAAGCATATCCCTTGTCCCGCTTATTTGGTTCAGCTTGTATTAAATACTCTTTGAAAGGATCCTGATCCATAGTTGCCCTCCGTTCATGGTGTTTTGTTTATTCTATATTTAATAAAAACTCATTCGTCTTTTATTACTTAATATTACTTCTCCTATCGTACCATGAGTCCGGCATTTCATAAAGTAATTATTATTACAGATCATTGATCGTATCTGTAATCGCCATATTACGCATCCGCTTTGCCGGAGCATACACCGCCGCCGCACATGAAGCCAGCACCAACACCAATATAATCATTAACGAAACAACGGGGATTTTCCAAATTCCGCCGAAATGGGTAATAATTACTTTTTCGTAAATGAAATAATGAAACAGTAACCCAAAGATATCTCCGATAATTGTACCATAAACTGCATAAGTAAACGCCTCTGCTGCTATCATCTTGTTAACCTGACGGCTCTCCATACCAACAGCGCGCATTGCCCCATATTGTTTTATCCTTGCGGATACACTCATGGAAATGCTATTCATAATATTCAGAACGGTAATCAAAGAAATAATTATCAGAAAACCATATGCCCCAAGCCTGAATACCCAATAGCTGCCAAGTATTTCGCTATCCTCTTCTCTGCGATCAGTAAATGAATGATTGCCTGCCAGACTACGGATTTCATTCACAACTGCTTCTGCTGCATCATGATCCAATATAATATTTACCAAACAGTAATCCTGACCGCCTATTAGACGTGTAAAGGTTTCTTCGGAACAAACCACGGTCGGGGCTCCGCTCACACTCCCGATTCCTTCTGACGCAACACAAGCAATCTCAAGTTCGTTATTACCGACTTTTATTTTATCTCCTACACCAAGCTTGCCATCTTGACTAAAAATTGTCAGTGCATAATCAGAATCTCCATAAACCTTTGATAAATCACCGCTTGCTACTGATTTTTTAGTATTACCAAACATAAATTCCTCATAGGACATCAGATCAATAATCTCTTCACTTCCATTAATTTCAGCAGGAATTCCGATTGCATACATAGTACCAAACGCATTCTCCACCCCTGGTATTTCCGCAATTTCTGCAGCAAGGCTTCTATCTATAGAATTATTGTTATCCTGGCTTGCTATTGTAATCTCCGGTGAAAAATCACTCAATGATGGAAGCAGCCTGTGCACTACATCTAGGCATGCTGCGAAAAACAAGAACAAGACAATCGTAAGAGCAAAGGAGCCTGCTACAAGAATCAAGTTTTTCTTATCCGCTGCCGCATGATGGATTCCAAGAGTCGTTTCAATCTTTAACAGCCGGGTATTAGCTGCATGGCTGACACTTTTCACTGCTTCTGCATTTCCGGATACCGCCGATACCGGTGAAACCTTTGCTGCCCGTTTTGCTGGTGAATGTGCCGCAAGAAATACTGTGATAATGCCAATGGCAACTCCGCAGACAATACCAAGTATGCTTATTCCGAACAGCGGCATGTAAGCCCATTCCCCTTTCACAAGGAATCGTAGTATAGCACACAGTGCCCAGTTCGTTACAATACCAAGCACACAACCTGCGGGGATAGCAGTGATACACCAATTCAGCGCTTCCAGCCTCACATACCTTATAATCTGTTGTTTACTTGCACCAATGCACCGCATCATTCCAAAAAAATTAGTTTTCTGTGCAACATTACTATTAATACATCCTGAAATCATCAAAATCCCGGAGACTAGTATCAGCAAAAAACAAATTGCAACCAACGGATAGATATTCTTGGCACTTTTATTGCTGCTGGCACCTGAAAGCCCCAAAATAGCTATATTCTCGTCTACATTCTCAGCTGTAAGCTTGTATTGCTGCTTTACATCATCAATTGTCTTCTTAAGATTCGCACCCTCCTGGAATCGGATATAGTATCGGGGCATCGCCTCTTCCCCATTGAGACTGCGGATTCTGTCAAATGCATCCCGGTTCATATACACACAGCTTCCTTCAATTATCTCATTATACTCCGTATCATCCTCATAAAATCCGGATACTATATAGTCAAAATCCCCGGCAGGTGTATTTAAAGTAATGCTGTCTCCAGCTCCAATTCCAAAAAGCTCAGCTGCGTCAGCACTAAGAACAACTTCCTTATCATTCTGCGGATAAGCACCTTCTGTGGGATAATTCCTGATATCTGCGGCATATGTCTTATCAACACCATATAAAACCACATTTTTACCGTTTATATAGTAACCTTGCTTTGTATCGGAATTTATCTCATCATACCATGAGGAAGCCTTTACATCCGCTCTCTGTCTTACCTGCTCTGTATCTTCTTCCGACATATTTTGAAGTATAATATGATAATTTCCGTGTTTATCGATCATAGCGTCTTTTTCCGATTCAAGCCACATATCCGCTATGGAAACAAGCGCAGTTACAAGAAATACGGCAAGGATAATGCAAATACGTGTCATACGGCTCTGACGCCTGTGAACACGTGCAGAAATAGGTACAAGACTAAGATAACTTTTCATTCACTGTACCTCCCCATGTCGGTCAGCACACCATCCGACACCTGCAGCACCCAATCCGCCGTTTGGGAAATACTTCGGTTGTGCGTAATCATAATAATGGTCTGCGCGTACTTCTTTGACGCATTTTTCAGCAAAGCAATCACTTCACTACTGTTTTGTGTATCCAGATTACCGGTTGGTTCATCCGCTAAAATAAGCGAAGGACGTGTAATCAATGCGCGCCCAATTGCCACCCTCTGCTGCTGTCCGCCGGATAACTGGCTCGGTAAATGTTTCCGGCGGTCCTTGAGATTCAGCACCTCAAGAAGCTCCTCCAGATACTTTTTGTCCGGTTTCTGATAATCCAGCAGTACCGGGAAGATGATATTTTGTTCCACAGTCAGCTCCGGAATCAGATTGAACGCCTGAAAAATAAAACCGATATTTCTCCTCCTGAATATAGTAAGCTCACTTTCTTTCATAGCAAAAATATCTTTCCCGTCAATCAGCACCTTACCTGAAGTAGGGTTATCCAACGCGCCAATCATATTAAGCAATGTGCTTTTTCCGGATCCGGATTCTCCAACGATAGCAACATATTCTCCCTTAGGTACCGAAAAACTAACTTTTTTTAATGCCTGCACAGCCGCTTCACCGCTGCCGTAAGTTTTGGAAATTGATTTTACCTCTAATAAATTCATATTTTAGCACCTCTTTCTTTTCCCTTGTATCATACAACCCATACCCTACAGTAAGATGACAATAAGACTACAATTTTGTAGGAAATAAGAAATTTATTACAAAGGTTGTCCCGGCTCCCAATTCACTGTCAACCTCAATTGTGCCATTATGTTCTTCCATCACTGCTTTTGCTAGAGGAAGGCCAAGACCAATGCCCTGGGTATCTTTTGAAAACCGGCTTCGGTAAAAACGTTTAAAAATATGGTGTAAATCCTCGGGATGGATACCGCTTCCGTTGTCTTTAATCTTAATCTGCACAACTGAAGCGGACTGTTTCCACCAAATCCTGATAGAACCCCCGCTGTTCGTATGGTCTAAAGCATTTTTAACAATATTTTCCAGAGCCTCCATAATCCAGATACGGTCACAGAGCAGAGTAACATTCCTCTCACCGGATAAAAGTAATTCTTTCTGCTCCTTTTTTGCCCGGTATGCAAAGTGTAGTTCTATTTCTTCCATCATATCCGCCACATTCTCAGAAGTTTTATCAAACACGATGGAACCCGCATCCAATTTAGTAATCTTCAGCAAATTCTGTACCAATGTTTCAATGCGGTCAAGTTCCTTTTCAGACAACATGATAAACTCTTGAATCTCCGGCAATTTATCTGCTTCCCCCTGCATGATCCCGTTATAAATATTCAGTGCTGCAAGAGGTGTTTTTAACTGATGGGAAATATCTGATATGGTGTTCTTTAAAAATTGCCTTGATTTACGTTCTTTTTCTGCATTGGCACTTAGAATAGCAGCAAGAGAATTTATTTCATGGAACAGCCTATAGACTTCTCCCTCTTCATCACATGGAATACGGGCATCCCGATTGCCGGAAATATATTCTTTAATCTTCGCCACTGCATCTTCCATAAGTTCTTCCTGCTTTTTTAAATATCGATAACAGACTCCCAAGATTGTAATACACATGCCCAGCGAACATAGCAGCAGGCAGAATATTACATTATTCAATTTTAATACGATAAACAGCACCGGCAACAAGGTAAAAGCAAATATACACAACATTATTTTATAAAAAAGTGTTCTTATTTTTCTGTCTACAAATACTTTCATCTTACACCTCACATGTCTGTATTCCACTTATACCCCATACGGCGTACCGTTATAATCCGATTCGGCTTTCCCGGATCATCTTCAATTTTAGTCCGCAGCCTGCGTATATATACCGTCAGTGTATTATTGTCCACAAAGTTACCTTCGCTATCCCATAGATTATTTAATATCTGTTCCGGTGAAAGAACCTGATCGGGGTTCTCCATAAACAAACACAGGAGCTTATACTCATTTCCTGTCAGTTCAATCTTATCGTTATTTTTATATACCTCACCTTGCAGCAATCGGACTGTAATTCCATTGGAGCTTAATTCAGCATCAGTCTTGTTAAAATTATCACTTCTACGTAGCAGCGCATTGATTCGTGACAAAAATACAGCCAATTTAAATGGTTTTGTAATATAATCATCACCTCCGATATCAAGCCCCATAATGATATCCGTTTCATCATCTGCCGCAGTCAAAAACATAATAGGAACCTTTGATGTACAGCGTATATCTTTGCATATATCAAAACCTGAACCGTCCGGCAAAGATACATCCAGTATTACCAGATCATATTTCCCTTCTTCCCACACTTTATCCTTCTCACACTTCGTTCGTACCACATCAAGCAGATATCCCTGCCTTTCCACAGCAAAGGATAACCCATGAATCAAACTTAAATCATCCTCAACCAATAAAATCCGTTTCATATTTTCCACCTTATCTTTCTTCTTATTCTTCCATTATCATTTATCTTTATTTAAAGTACCGTTTTTAAGTCAAAAATAAAAGTACATGCACTTTAATATAAAAATTCTATCATAACACATGACACATTTCTATGGAAATATCTATGCGATACCTGCTTATAACGGAGTTTGTTGTTCCTATGAAATAAAAAGGACATCTCTCTAAAGTTATCTTTTAGAAAAATATCCTCACTCATACGAACTATGAATTTAAACTGTCATAACTTAATTCTTTACCTTTTCAATCTGGTTCCTGTTCCATAAAATAACTCAAGGCCTGCTTATAATTTTTCTCCCCTTGTACCGTCAACAAAACTTTTGTAATAGATTGACTGCCAATTTTTTTTGAACATATACTTGCCTGTTCATAAGAAAGGTAGATATCCTCAGACGGATCTGACAAAATTCCTGCCACAAGACAAGGTTTCCACTCCTCCAAAACGTCTTCTCCCGCTCCCATACAATACTGCCATTCTATTTCTTTAAATTGCTCCAAAAATTCCTTTTGTTTATTCTCAGAAATTGTATGACCATTGTTATCAATCATTGCCGCAAGGCTCCCCTCTCCTAAAAGCAGTATTGGTGTGCTCCCAATAGACATTTCATTCGACTGCGTTATTTTCATGTTCAGATCGGATAAATCAACACCCAGCCATACTGCATCCATCGTATAATTCTTTGCCCGCAGTATTACCGGGATTTCAATGACCGGCGTGATGGAACGGATACCGCAAATTTTTTGTGCTTCTTCCAGAAAATCTTCATTATACTCTATATTATTAAGGGCAACGAGCGACTGACAGACCTTTTTTTCTGCCCTAAGTCCCAGGATGAGCTGTATTCCAAACCAAAGCAAAACAACGAACAGCATAGCAAGCAGGAGCAAAAAAATAATATCGGTTCCATACAGCTTCTTTTTTATGCGTTTCATTCCTCTGCCTCCTGTTTTAGATACACATTTTTATAACCGCCTTGCTTCTTCCAAAAGCACATTTTTCTTACGTAATCGCAGCATAAGCAGGATTGACAGTATTACCAGTCCTGCAATAACTACAGCAACTACCGACATCCACCACGAATTTGCTTCCTCTTCCTTATCTACCTTTAAGGCTAAGATCTGTGCTTTTTTAATCTCTGTCTTGAACTCTTTGACCACTTCATGTGTCTCTCCTTTTGCATCTTCGTACTGTAATGTAATTGTCCCATTTACCGGTCCATATTTTTCGCCATCGTCTTCCCCTGTATCCGCTCCTATTTCCTTCATTGTCCTTGCTCCTACGTAAACTTGCATACTTCCCTGACCTTCTGTACCAGCCTCCATATTGCCTACAAATACATCCTCATTTGGAAACAAACCGGAACCGGATAAACTTATACGTACGTTATAAACACCTGTGCGACTTAAATTTAGAGCCTTTAATGAAAGTTCCATTGTATCGGAAGCGTACAAGATTCCCGGTATATCTGCCATTTCCAGTTCCATCCTTACCGGCTGCACGATCTCAAGAGCATCGGTTTCTTTTCCTGTTGCTGCTGTACCCTTCTTATCCTCATATTCAAAATCGAAATTTAATGGTATCCCTCCACTTTCTGCATTGATTGCCACCTTTACTTTTCCCTCCAGTTTAATTTCTCCACCTGGTGCAACATCTTGAAAATAAAAAGAATTTTTAGAAAACTGTACCATAGGCGACTCAGTAGATACAACTACTTTCAGGTTGTACATGGACTGGGAATCACTATGGTTTTTGAAAGTAATCTTCATTGGTTCCTGCACACCTGCCACCAGATCTTTTCCTGACAAGCTGCTGCTTTCCAACAGTAATTTGGGCTGGCGAATAAGTTCCTCTGCCGCCTCCTCACTTTCATCCTGGCTGTCCCCGCCATTATCTTTGCTTCCTCCACTTTCATTGCCCTGATCACGGTTCTGACTATCGCTTTCGTTATTTTCTCCACCATTTGTTTCCCCAGAAATTTGGACAAAGAGCTGATAATCCAAAATAACTTTTTCCATCTGCTCCGTATATCCCCACGCTTTTATCGTTATAGTATACTGCCCCGAAGCTGCCTCATCCTGCAGCGGAACCTGACAGGTATAGAGATAAATCTCTTTTGGGTCTGCCTGATTGGATGTTTCAGCACTTTCGCTATTGTCCGATATTTTTTGCATGATTCCATTCTTTAAAACATACTGCTTTTTAGCAATTTCCTTCTGATAATTGTTAAGAATAAACGGAGATTTTTCTTCTTTATCAAATGCCAAATCAACCGTCAGGCGATTATTTTTTAGACTGCCATTTGCTGTAAAAGGGATGACCAGATACAAAATCCCGTCCTTAATCTTTGGCTGATAACCATCTGAAAAAGATTGTTCCATATTTTTATACACATGCTTATTGTCAATGCCCAGATATATATTCTCCTGCTTATCCGATTCTTGTGTCTCGCTCTCAGGTTTTATTTCTATCTCTGATTCCATTGCATACACTGTACTTGCAAAATGTGTTTGCATGATTCCTGCTTCCACTATTACAAGACACAAAGCGATAAAGCAAGCTGCCTTCTTTTTTCTATTTTTTCGTATCATTTTCTTATCACCCCATTTTTTGTAAGACCCCGCCGTCCATCTCATATACTTCATCGCAAAGGATTTTTATATCTTCTTCATTATGACTGGCCAGCAGTATTGTTTTCCCCTCGGCTTTTAGTTCCAGCAGAATTCTTCGGATTTCAGCAACTCCATTTTTATCTAATCCGTTGAATGGTTCATCCAAGATCAGCAGCTGTGGATCCTCCATAATCGCCTGTGCAATGCCAAGCCGCTGGCGCATTCCCAGAGAGTATTTTGCAACCGGTTTTTTCATATCCGGATCCAGTCCAACCTTTTTCAGTACGACTCTAATATCCGTTTTGCTAATCTGGCGCTTCATATCTGCGAGTATCTCAAGATTTTTACGTCCGGTCAGATTGGTAAGAAATCCCGGATTCTCGATAATGACCCCCAGCCGGTCCGGAAAATCAATTTCCTTCCCGATCTGCTTTCCAAACACCCGAATCTCTCCGGTTGTTGTTGCAAGAAAACCACAGATGCACTTCATCAGCACCGTTTTTCCTGATCCGTTATTCCCTACAATTCCATATACCTTACCTGCTGTAAGCCTTAGATTCACCTCTTTTAAGACCAAATCCCCGCCAAAACGTCTGGTCACATGATTAATCTCAATGCAGGGCATTTCCCCTTTGCATTCCTTCATAAAACCACCTCGATATTACCCTAAATTATGTTATAGTTCCTCCAGTTTCCAATAGAGAATACCTCCATGTACTCCTATGGCCACGACTAAAAGCAATAGCAGAAACAACCATAAACCTTCCTGATTGTTTCCCCAGTTGGCGCTCCCTGTAATCCACTGCGGCGGATACAGCCACAGTGCATCGGAAAAATACCGTTCCTGTAAAATGATACAAAAGTAATATCCAACAAAGGGAAATCCAAACGCTAAATAGGCCGAGCCGCTAAGTAATGCACAGATTCCTCCAA
>CAYPIB010000102.1:0-8928 GCA_964410675.1 uncultured Roseburia sp. | reverse complement strand
GTCAGGGGTGTCAAAAACTGTTACGTACAGATGTTTGTCTTTCCCATTCTCCTTGCAAGCAGAATCTGTCCGATTACATTGTTGATTTTATGGGCACCCGTATGATTCAAATCTTCTCTTTTTAAGTAAAACTTAGTGCCATATTTTTCACTTAACCGCTCGGCAAAATATAACGGCGTTTCCCTGCCTACATATTCCTTTAAATAATAATCATATTCCCTCATAAATTGGGGATCCTTGACTGCTTCTTCAAAAGCCTTTTCTAATTCTGTCAGTGTATTCATTAATGATTCCGATACATACTGACCGCCAAAATTTCCATAATATGCACTGCTCATTTTTTTCCTCCTAATTTGTCTCTAAATTAATACTGCGGACAGCTTTGATAAACTGTCTGATTTTAACAGGGTCCTTGCCCACTGTATGTTTGTCATATTCTACACCGCTTGATACATCCACTACATGCGGTTTGACCATTTTGACTGCCTGCTCTACATTTGCTGCATCAAGACCACCCGCCAAAATACACATCTTTTCGTTCCCATCACTCTTTCTTTTATCATGAATTAATTCGCCCCAATCAAACACTTCTCCGCTTCCCGATACGACACCGTCATAAAGCAGTGCTGTTACTTTGGGATGCCTTTTTGCTCTCTCTATTTCTTCAAGCTGATCAATCGATACTGCCCGAAATAAAGGAATGGATACCTTTTGCAAAATTTCTTCATCTAATGTACCATGAATTTGAATAAAATCAAATCCTATTTCCTTAATCTTTTCTAACATAGAAAGCGTTGGCGAAACAGTAACTGCAACGGTTTTCACTGAAAACCCCCTGTCTTTCCTTTTAAAATGCTCTATGAGCACTGCGGCCTCTTCAATGCTGTTATTTCTCTTACTTTTTTTATATTCCAATACAATACCGGCATATTCTACTTTTTCCTCGATTAAAATGTCCGCCTCTTCTTTTTTAGTCAAGCCACATATTTTTATTTCAGTCACATCATTCCTCCTGCCTAAATAAGACCATTAGAAAAATTTTCTATCAATCTTTTTCCATGTTCCGTATAAATACTTTCCGGATGAAACTGTAACCCAACAACCGGATGCGTTCGATGCTTAATCGCCATAATTTCTCCATCCGATGTTGTGGCAACAACCTCCAGACATTCCGGCAGATTCTCGCCAATAACCGCCAAAGAATGGTATCTTGCGACCTTCATTGGAGAAGTAATCCCTTCGAAAATCCCCTTTTTATTATGAATTACTTCACTCTGTTTTCCGTGATATAATGTTTTTGCATAGGACACCTTGCCGCCTAGTGCCTCCCCAATACATTGATGTCCAAGGCAGATACCCAGTATCGGTATTTTACCGGTAAAATACTTTACAACCTCCATACAAATACCGGCATCCGCAGGTTTCTTCGGTCCCGGTGATAACACAATACGCTCCGGCTGTAAACCTTCAATCTCCTGAATCGTAATTTTATCATTGCGGACTACTTGGATATCATCGGTAAAAGTTCCAAAATACTGATATAAATTATAAGTAAATGAATCATAATTATCAATGATTAAAATCATAATTTTTCCTCCTTTACAAGAGTCTTTGCCAAAGCCATTACTTTATTGCAGCATTCCATGTACTCACTTTCGCCAACAGAATCTGCTACGATGCCGGCACCTGCCTGTAAATAAACATTACGGCCCTTTTTAATCATCGTTCGAATGGTAATGCAAAAGTCCATATTACCATCGAAATCCAAATATCCCGTCGCGCCTCCGTATAAACCTCTTTTTACACTTTCCAATTCATCTATAATTTCCATGGCTCTTATTTTAGGTGCTCCACTCAAAGTTCCTGCCGGAAGAAAGGAAGCTGCCAAATCAAGCGGGTGGTACTCTCCTTTTTTCTTTCCTTCGACCAACGACACAATATGCATGACATGGGAATAATTGTGCACATCCATAAACTGTGTTACCTTTACTGAACCAAATTCCGCAATCCTCCCCATATCATTTCTTGCCAAATCCACTAGCATGACATGCTCGGCACGTTCCTTTTCATCCAAGAGCAGCTCTAGTTTTAACTGTTCATCCTCCTCTTTGTCCTTTCCGCGCCTTCTTGTACCGGCAATCGGACATGTATAAACATGATTTTCTTTCTGCTTAACGAGCATTTCAGGACTGGAACCAATAATTTCAAATTCTCCAAAATTGAAATAATATAAGTAAGGGGACGGATTTAATTCTCTTAATTCTTTATATAATTCAAGTCCATCCTGTCCTGTATCTATTACCCATCTCTGTGATAAAACAGTTTGAAAAATATGGCCTTCCCGAATATATTCTTTTATTTTATCTACTTTTTCACTATATTCCTTTAGCGTATCCGTTTTCCTAATAATTTTTCCATCCCGGTCAAGATTTTTTTCTGTTTTTTCTGTACTCTGTCGTACACTTAATACTAATTCCCCCGCTCTCTTCTCTCCCCAAGTCTTACCTTCTTCAGAATCATCACAAAGAACGACTCCGCTCATGGTCTCCGCTTCATGGTCAATACAGATAAACTCCTTCGTAAGCATAAGCTGTATATTTTCAATGCCGATTTCATCCGGGTTGTCATCGGGAAGCTCCTCGCTATAGCGTATAAAATCGTAAGCAAGGCTTCCAACCAATCCACCATTCATGACAAGCTCACCGCTGCACTTTGTGACTTCAAATTCATCATAATAATCCTTTAAAAGAACAAACGGGTTTCCCTCTTTGATTGTTTTATTACCGTTCTTTTTTGTAATAATCAGTTTATTTTCCTCTGATGTAATTATTTCCTCTGGTTCTATCCCAAAAAAAGAATATCTCCCATTATTTCTATCATAGCTTTCTAACAGAAACGCCTTCTTTCCTCTTGCAAACCGTTCAAACATATCAATTGCTTTTTCGTTCACGATACTCACTGTTTTTTTACAAACTCTTAGTTTTCTTTTCATGACATCCTCCTTTTTTAGAGGCAAACAAATTTCAGCATTTAAAACAAGGGACTTTTTTAAGATTAAGAACAAAGAAAATGTTTCCTAAAAAATAAAAAACCACGCTATATACCCCCTGCAGGGACGTATATAACGTGGTGCCACCCTTTTTTAGATGATTGGTGAAAAAAGTTAAATCTTAACATAAAAAAACAGAAACTTCCAATCAGAAATTTCCGCCACCAATTCAATCTTAACTCTTGCAGATACAGAAATAATTTCGATATCCTCCTCTTATAACGTAGAGGTTACGGCTGCAGCTACTTAATTGTTCGCCTGGCATCTCACAAATCCATTCCTGCAAGCATCTCACACCGGTTCTCACCAACTCCGGTTCTCTGGACTGAAACTATCTAGCAGTACTACTTTTGATCATTGATTTTTAATTTATTTAGGTAATTATATCACTCTCATTTTCTTTTGTCAATTGCTGAATATATTTTTCTTCATGCCCTCTCTATCTCCCTTTCTTACTTACGGCATCAGACCCGCCAGTCTTAATCATGCGGCTGAGGTATCCCTTTCTATACACTAAAAAGTGTATAACCAAGGGATACCTTCATAATATTGTCTTTCTCTTATTTTGCTTTTGTCAGTCTTATATCATCAATATAAACAGTACCAACAAAATTCGTATACTTTCCTGCAATTCCTAAACATAAGAATTGAATGTTTTCGCCCGACTGATTAAGCGATACTCTCACTGTCCCAGTTAACGTTCCGTCTCCGTTATCCTTAATATCTTGCAAAGATGCCTCTGTATCAATTACAGTTCTGCCCTCATTGCTGGCATACACCTTAATCGCAAAATCCTTAAACTCTTTTGGATAAGTAACAGTATAGCAAAGCTCACTTGCCTGACTCGTATCTAAATACGGATAATCAAACCACTTGCCGATTTTTGCCTCGCTCCATGAGCTGCCGCTGTTCTTTGAATAATTTAAATCCATTTTAAGAGCCTTTTGGTTACTATCATGGGAAACCCCTGCCCAATCACTTGGTCTTCCGTCAGTATATTGCGGATTATCCTTTCCTGCACTGTAATCATAGCCCGCCTCTGCGTTCCATCTGTTAAGACCGGAAGCAAAATCATCAATCACTATATAATCCGTGTCGACTTCACCTTTGTTTACTGTCACACGGCAAACTGCTTGTTTATTACCGTCCTTTGTAACAACCTGAATCGTTGCAGTTCCTTCACTGTTTGCCGTTACTTTTCCATCTTTCACTTCTGCTATATTAGAATTATCAGAGGACCATATTACATTTTTATTTGTTGCATTTTCCGGTAAAACAGTTGCTTTCAGCTGAACGCTTTCACCTTTATTCAAGGTAACTTCTGTCTGATCCAATGCTACACTTTGAACAGCAATAATCTCAGGACCTTCGCCTGAATAAGCTACAATATTATCAAACGATAACGAACCGCTTGTGCGTTCTGTATTCTGACTAGTACCAACATAAATTGCAAAGTCATGGAATAATGCATCACCTATGCTGCCGCTTGGCCGTCCGTATCCTTCTTTTGGAGCAAATTCCGAAAATGCAATACGAATGCTTCCTGCATCTTTTGTACTGAGCTCTCTCTGTGCTTCCCAGTAAACATCCTCGGCATCATGCATTTGAATTGTCAATGTATTTTTCGATCCATCCGGCTGATACCAGAATTCTAAACCATCAAATTCACTCAAATTCAATTGCCCAAGTGATTTCTGCACACCTGCATAATTATTTCCGCCAAGTGAATAGTCAAGTTTCATTGCTTTGGAGCCGTTTATTTCCACGAGGCTGGATGACATACTGTCACCGTTTCCATTTCTAACCCAAGCGGAAGATAATGAGCCATTGTCAGAATATCCATCAAAATCATCTACTGTATCATCGCCTGTTGTATCAATGTAATTTACTGCTACTAGCGGATCAGTGCCTTTTTCAAAATCTAGTTCAAAAATTGCCTTTGTTTCAGAAAGAGTTTTCAAATAATCCGCCTTAATTGTAACCTTTCCGCCTGCATATTCATATTCACTTCCTTGATTAAGTGCGGTTTTTTCTTCTCCCTTACGAAGATTTACACCCTTCAAAACGCCCCCGTCATTTACTTGCACCGACACTATAATATCTTTTGCCACTTTAGGATTTTTATCAAATACAAATGTATCTTCCAAAGCGACAGCACTGGTTATGCTTGAATCTTTGACATTGATGATAAGCTCCGGCGAATTACCTTTTGAAACCTTAAATATCACACAATGCCCACCTTCATCTAACTTTGAAAGAAAACTTGTCTTGAAGGTTACACTTGTTCCATTAACAGAATAATCTGTACCTTTCTGTAAAGTTTTTCCGTCTAATGTAAGTTCTCCTAATGATGCTCCGCTCTGCAATGTTACAGTAACAGACTTCTCTTTTACATCTTTAATGTCTACTTCAAAAGTCCCGGGATTAACTCCGTTTTTGTCACCTTTATGATTCATATATGTACAGTGTTCAATGATCATCTGCCTTGTAGACTCTGTACTCTGTCCCTTACATGCCCATACTGTATAGCCGTCATAATCAGGATAAACTGCACCTGTCTCTGTCATATAATCTGCAATCATCCAATAATTACTGCCCGCGTATTCAATATCCGGATTTGCCTTACCTTCTAAAATGTTATATACATTTTCAAAATATGCATTTCTTGTTTTGAAAGAAGACTGACCATCCTGCTCTTTCCAGCCAAATTCCTCCAATATAACCGGCTTGTTGTTCTCATGTGCTATTTCGGCATGTAAATTCAACCATGTGTTAATTGTTGTCTTGTCTTTAAAGTTCCAATCCTGCAAATAAATATGAGGAGTTCCGAAATCAATTTCCGGTATCGTCATAAGCTTGGCATAATCCATTCCTGACATTCCTCTCCATACCCACCATGCGGAATAATCACCGCCCTCCGGCAGATGCGAAACATCATCAAAATTAAAGAAACCTTCATCTCCTACAGCTACCATATGATTCGCGTCAATGCTCTTGATATACTTAGACATTTCACTTGCCCATTTGTATACAATCTGCTTGGAACAATCCGGGTCTGCTCGGTCACATCTTGGTTCATTCGCTAATTCCCATGCAAAAATTGTCGGGTCATCCTTATAAGCAACCCCTGTATATGGATTTATATGATTTAACATCGTTTTAATATAGTCCTTGAACCATTGCTTAATCGTTGCATTCGTATAAAACTCATCCTTTTGATTCAATCCCGCCCATTTTACATACTGTTCCATGCCTCCGAAGGCGGTCCAGTTATTTGTAAAAGTAATGAGTACCTTTATATTCTCCTGTTGTGCCTTATACAATACATAGTCTAATTTTTGGAGACCGTCTTTTCCTTCATTTACTACCGGTCTGCCTAAGTCTGCATCAAAATATTGATAATACACACCATCCTTTTGTCCCGGTCCGTCTACGTTGTTTTCAAATACCTGATATCCGTTTCCATCCGTTCTGCCGGTCTTTGTTCCAACATCCAAATGCCCCCATGTTCTGACAACGGATATTCCCATATCTGCTGCGCTTTCTAAAACGGTATCTGCATCTTTAGCCGGTTTGAAATTTAAATAATAACAGTTTGTTCCCCCATAATAAAAATCGCTTCCGTTTAACTGAAACTTCGTACCGTTTGCTGTTACAAATCCATTTTTTGATTCTGTCTGATTGGCTGCATTCACAGTGAATGTACTACCTGTCACTGCTGACGTAAGCCCCATAGCTATCGCTAAGGCAAGCGATATCGCTTGTCTTCCCCATCTTCTCATTTCTATTCCTCCTGAATATAGTTTTAAGCTTAACGTCACGTGACTAACAATTAATTATTAGCTTACATTTATGATATATTTAGGCAATTATTTTTGTCAACGCATTTAAAAACTTTCTGCGTTTTGCACAAGTTGTTCCATTACTTTCTTTGTTTTCACCTTACTTTTTGTTACTTTTATATAATTTAGTTTATTTTCGTATTCTTTATTACTTTATTTTAATATTTATTTTACTTAATTATTAAATTTAATTAACTTAATAATCTTCAAATCAATGCACATAATTCAGATTTATCTCTGCAATCTGAACATTGATTTATATCCAAATTCATGATAAATACTATATGAGATTGGGTAATCTCTAAATAGCTTCGTGGACATAAAAATGCCGGAAAGCTTACTTTAGAGAGCAAGACAATAAATTAAGTAGTATAGTTATAATTTCTTGCTTTTTACAATTAAAAGTGGTACTATATTCTTATATACAATAATCGAAATTTATATTGTCAGGAGGTTAAATTTATGGATATTACTGCTATGTCAATGGCACTGGCGCAACACAATGTACAAACTGATGTTGGTATCGCTATGCTGGATAAATCCATTTCAGTTAGTGAATCGTTTGGCACTCATTTAACTGATATGATTGATACTGCTTCCCTGGAACGTTCTGTTTACCCGTCTCTTGGAGCAAATATCGACATATCACTCTAGTACTTTACCGGTAACATAAATACTATAAGAATGGCTGGGATTAATTATGTTTAATAGAGTCAAAAAAGAATGTCTTAAAATTTTACGCCATGAGCGTTCCATTAGTGAAGACCATAAGTATTACATTATTCTTGCAGTTTTATGTACAGTACATTTATTTTTTGCGATATTCTTTTTTATCTGTAATATACTTGTACTTTGCATTTATAATGCCTTTAGTGCAGCACTTTACGGTTACTTGCTGCACCAGGTTATGAAATTATGGTCAAAAAAGCGGTATTTACTATATCTTAATATTGCTTTTACAGAAATACTCTTTTATGCTTCTTTATCAACCGTTCTCCTTGGATGGGATTACGGGTTTATGATTTACCTTTATGCAATTCCGCCGGTTTTATTTTATTTGTTTTTCTCTTCCCCAAACATATACGGTAATTTAGCATTGCCTGCCATTTATACGACTATTGCCTGCTTTGTTTATGTCGGTGTACGTATTTATACAAACCATGGTCCCATTATATTTGAAGGAAAAATAAACAGCAATATTATTTCCCTTATGTACTTTTTTAATTCTGTTTTAACTTTTAGTTTTCAAGTACTGTTCTCATTTTTATATGCCTTAGAAATTAAGCATATTCAAAAGACGCTTGAAAACGAAAATTCCCAGTTAGATACGATTGCCAGTTTGGATCCATTAACTCAGCTTTGCAACCGCCGTTCAATGAAAATGCACTTAGCCGCTACAATGGATATAGCTAAATCAAAGGGTACTATTTACAGCATTATTATTGGTGATATTGATGATTTTAAAAAAGTGAACGATACATATGGGCATGACTTTGGAGATAAAGTACTTATAAATGTTGCAAATATTCTAAAAAACCAAATGCGTAACGGTGACCATGTCTGCCGTTGGGGCGGCGAAGAATTTCTTTTAATTATCAATGCCAATAAAGAAATTGCCTCTAAAGTAACTGATCGTATTCGTATCCAGATTCAAGAATCAGTTGTTGAAGATATAAGAGACAACATTGCTGTTTCTGTCACAATGACCTTTGGTGTAATGGAATATATGCCCGGCTTCAGCATCGACCGACTCATACAGCTGGCTGATGAAAATTTATACAAAGGAAAACAAAACGGTAAAAACCAGGTGGTTTATTAAACCATCTGTTTTTTTTCGCCTAAATCCTGCTTTTTTGTTACTTTTTACATGATTCCTATATGTACAAACCTAATTTTTTCATGTAGAATAGAGACCGTGGGATTTTTTTACCCTTATAAAATATAGGAATTAATGAAAATAAGCAATAGAAAGAAAGGATTTTATTTTATGATTAGTGCAAATAATGTAACATTACGTATTGGAAAAAAGGCCTTATT
>CAYPIB010000101.1:0-9134 GCA_964410675.1 uncultured Roseburia sp. | reverse complement strand
CCCATGTTTGAACTGCTGCCGGCTCATTTTGTACTGTCAGGCGTTTGATTGTTATCCCTTCGTTTTCATACTCCTCGATATATCGCACGATCATATCTGCCCACATTTTGTAGTACTCTTTTTTAAGCTTTCCCCCATGGTTCATTTCACCATTGGTCTTCATAAAAGGAGGCGGACTCCAAGGAGATGCCAGCAGCTCAATTTCGTTGTTTTTCTTTAAAGCTTTTTTTAAAAACGGAAGGATATATTTACGATCCCGCTCTATGGAAAAAGTATGAAGCTCCACATCTGCGGCATCCTCTACATATGCATAATTTCCAAGTGCAAAATCACAACTTTGAATATGAGTTCTGCAAAAGTTGTAGTCATTCCCGCCTTTACCAAAATAATAATTCAATAACTGTTCCTGCTTTTCTTCGCTCATTTGAGAAAAAACATAGGCAGATGCTTCCGTAAATGCCCCTCCCATTCCCAGATTTTGTTGAAAGGACGTTTCAGGATAAACGTTAACCTGCTGCATCTCTCCTTTTGTTCTCTCTTTAAATGAAATCTCTCTTTCTTTAAATTGTACGTTGCTGTCTGTTACATAACATTTCATCTTTGTACCCTGCCTTTCGCATATAGTTGTATTAATTCCGTGACATATGTCTTTTCTTCAAAGTTCTCTGTACGTATTGCCGCACCCCATTTTTCCATCAACTCCTCATAGGAGTCGGTGGCACATTCTGCTTTTTGCGGCTCACCATAATACCAGAAGAATGTTCCCATATCTTTATTTGTTCCCTTATATGTCCAAGTAGTCCAGCTAACTTCATATTCATTGCATATGGAAAGTCCCAGCAGATTCTGAAATTCGCCTACATAAACCGCAACATTATACTTTTGTGCAGTCTCGGCAAGATCAGCTGTCCAAGTACGGAAATCTTCCTCCTCATCATAAAGATGTACCTGATACATCATATTAGTCCAGCCAAACTGTTCCGGGTTTGGCAAATTTGATACACGCCAGATTCCTTCTACCGTTATAACATGCTTTTGATCCACAGTTCGAATTGCTTTTAACATACGGTCATATACTGCGTTACTTAATTCCCACGATTCACGCTCCCACGGATCATAGCTGTATTCGCCTTCATACCCACTATTATTCTGCGGCTCATTCATTATGTCATATGCTGCAACAACGGGATTTTTACAGTATCTATCTGCTATGGCTGTCCATAAATCTTCCATTGCCTGCTGGCATTGTTCCTCGGTATATAATCGATTCTGACGAAGAGTACCACAGCAGTGATCCATACTCTGCCCTCCGGGGCAGCCATGCATATCCAAAATCACATACATATCATACTTTTCTGCCATACTGATAACCCAGTCAAGCCTTTTAACTCCCGGATTCTCATTAAAATCTTCCGTAATCCATGTCCCCTTTTCATCCTTCATAAAATTACGATACCAAAAGGGAACCCTAATGACATTACAATCCAAATCCGCTATCCTTTTTATATCTGCTTCTGTAATCCAATTATCTTGGTATGTATCAATAAGCTTTTGGACTTCCTCTTCAGTGAATCGGCTTTCTAAAAGCTTGAGCGTGTCAAGATTCGCCCACTCCCTGTCTTCTCCATTGACAGGACACATCCAGCTTTCCTGAAGCAGCCAACCGCCAAGATTGACTCCACGCAGTAAGACTGTTTCTTTTCTGCCGTTTACAAGCCGTCCTTCCTTTACACTGAGGAAACGTGCTTCCTTATTGTCTTTTGAACAGCCTGCGAACATTCCCGTTATCCCAATCATTATCACACCTATTAAAATTATTTTTTTCATAACTGTCCTTCCATGAAGAAGAGAAAAGGAGAAAAGAATTCCTTTCTCCTCTTTCATTGTTTTACTGCATTTTATTTATTCCCCTGACAGCTTCTTCCTGTTTGCTTCCATCTTTTCATTGTAAATAGTAATAATACCATCCATGTTATTTGATTCTTGGAAACTAATATGCTCATTTAAAAGCTGTTCAAATTCTTCTTCACTTCCACAGCGGATCAGGCTTGTAAGGGTAGTATTCCAGTTAGTATTAATTGCACTGAGGGATCTGGCTTCTGCACTTCCCTGATCCGGTGAAATATCTTCAATAATGAAATGGGGCTTAAGTTTTCCTTCTCCCCATTCCCTCATCTGTTGAATGGATTCCGTTAAATCCGCACTATATGCGTCATACTTATCATTTCCAAAGACAATAAACTCCGATAAACGATATACCTTTTTAAACTTTTCATTATCATTCAACTGCATTTCTTTCACTTCCGGCATAATTTCATATAATCCATCACTGTTTACTGTGTAAGTCTCACCTTCAACACCATATCTGCATAATAATCCGCCATAATCAGAAATTAAATATGTAAATACCTTAATTGCGGTAATCGGATCGGAACAATCCTTTGTAATGTAATTAATCATCCAGCCGCTTAGGCCAGCTTGTGAAAGCGTTGCTTCATTACCTACTGTACTTTGCGGCCCATCAATTGCAATATATTCTGCATCTAGATTGGTACTTCTCCAAATTTGTAAGGGACCGGAACGCTGCGGTGTTCCGCCAATAAAGAGACATGCATATTTTCCGGTTTTTATTTTATCCTCATACGCAGTGCTGTCATCGGAAAAATTATCATCACTAATTAAGCCTTCCTTGTATGCCGCATTTAGTGTTTTAATCCATGTCAGATAATCCTCATCCATATTTCTGTCATACCAGGTTCCGTCCGTATTTTCAATCGGTACTCCAAGGAAATCCTGTAAGTCTTTGCCTAAAGAACCCGTAGAGTCTGTCATCGTATTAGAGCCAAAGGGTATCAAATCCGGAAATTTTTCTTTAATCTGACGAAGCACATCCAGAAATTGCTCCGGTGTTCCCATTTCCGGTTCACCAAGCTCTTTATATACATCTTGTCTAATCGTAAATGCCGTGGATGCTTTTAACATTCCACTGTCGTAAACATCCTGCCCATTTGAATAATCCGGATAACCATAGGTTTTACCATCTTCTAATTTAAACCAGTTTAAAGTATCCGCTGAAGCCACATCATAAAAGTAAGGATCATATTTGTCGGCAAGATCATTTAAAGACCATGCCCAATTAGCTGCCGACCGTGCGACAGAAGAATTGGCATCCATAATTGTGATGATATCAGGCTTTTCTCCACCTGCAAAAAATGTATTCAGCTTTGTATCATCCCCTGTAATGAATTTGATATCAATATTAAGATCTTCTTTGATTTTTTTCGTAACTGTATCTGTTCCCCAATCTTTGTTCCACCAATCAGCGTTCACATACCACGTTAATTTTGCTGTTTCTTCCTTCTTATCCAGCTGCCATGCCGGAGTAGCAGCATCTAACACATACCTATCCTCTGTCAGTTCCGGCAGTCCTTCCTCCTTTACCGATGCATTACCTTTTTCACTGCCACATCCTGTTAAACCAATTACCATTACTGTTGTTGCTAAAAGCATTTTTAAGCAACTCTTTCTCTTTCCCTTTTTCATAATAATACCCTTTCTTATATTTTTAGATTTTTTGCAAATAATTAAATATAATTTCAATCTACTCTTTAACCGCCCCGATCATAATCCCCGACACAAAATGCTTCTGCAGCAAAGGATAGATAATTAAAATGGGGACCGTTGTCACTACAATAGTGGCGAGCTGTATTCCCCTTGAGGTAGTTGAAATGACTGCCCCCGTAGGATTCTGCATCGAAGCTACTTGCGATTGCACAATAATCTCATATAGTTTCATCTGCAGCGGATATAACTTCTCATTCAAAATATACATCTTAGCCGTCATAAAATCATTCCACTGGGACACTCCATGAAATAATGCTATCGTAGCCAAAGCCGGCTTTGACAAGGGCAGTGCAAGCTGTAAAAAAATTCTCCAATCGCCTGCACCGTCAATCTTTGCCGCCTCCTCTAATGACAGAGGTAACTGCCGAAAGAAATTCATTAAAATAATCATGTCATAATAACTAAACAATGCCGGAAGAATATATACTGCAAAATTATCTAATAATCCCAATGATTTGATTAGTAAGTAAGTGGGAATCATGCCGCCTGAAAAGAACATCGTAATTACTCCCATTACGCTATATAACTTCCTGCCCCTTAAATAACTTTTACTCATTCCATAAGCAACCATAGCGCAGAAAAAAACATGACATACGACACCGATTACAGTTTTTAAAACAGAAATCAAGAAGGCATTTCCGATACTGCCATCCGATAAAACAGCCTTATAATTTTCAATCGTAAACTCTGCCGGCCAAAAGATACTTTTCCCTTCTGCTGCCGCGGATGCACTGCTAAATGAATTCACAACAACATTCCATAAGGGAAATACAATGATGCAGGTGACGAGTAACAGCAGGATTATGTTGATGCAGTTAAAAATTTTTTCTCCGCCAAACCATGTATTCTTTTTTTTCATCTTGCCCTCCCTATAATACTGACTGGTCATTCAACCTGCTGGTCAGCTTATTTGCAACTACAAGTAAAATGACAGAAACAATAGACACACCCAGCCCCGCTGCGGTGGCGTACGAAAAATCCCCTTGGGATATACCCATACGGTAAACATAAGAATTGATTACCTCTGCCCTAGGCTGATTCTGCGTATTCATCAGCACCAAAGTCTGATCTAAATTGGAGCCAAGCAGACCACTTACAGTCAAAATAAAATTGAGCCCTATGATTGTCTTAATGAGTGGTAAGGTAATGTTCCAAATTTGTCTCAACCGGTTTGCCCCGTCTATTCTTGCGGCTTCGTAATATGTAGGATCTATACCGGCCATACTCGCCAGATAAAGAATCGTTCCCCAACCCATACTTTTCCAAACGTCGGAAAGGGATGCAATCAGCCAGTACTTATCTGAGTCCAGCAAAATATTTCTGCTCTCTGCTATCACCCCTGCCGCCTTTAAGATAGTATTAAACATACCGCTTGTTGACATCCAGCTGATTAACATACCACCTAAAACAATCCAAGATAGGAAATGCGGCATATAAGAAATCGTCTGAACAATTTTTTTAAACTTTCCATCCTTCAGCTCATAAATCATGACTGCCAGAATAATCGGTGTGATAAATCCAAACAGCAATTTTAAGAAACTAATACCGAGTGTATTATAAACACTCTCCCAAAAATATTTATCTGTTAATATAATTCTGAAGTTTTCAAACCCAACCCATTTGGCAGTATCTAAAGTATCCACAACCGTATAATTTTGAAAGGCAATCTTAAGTCCATAAATCGGTATATAATTGAAAACAATCATAATAGCAATACCCGGCAGTACCATGAGCTGCAGCGGAAGCTGTTTCCAAAACTCTTTTCCCCAAGCTATGATGCGTTTACCAATAGGGATTTGTCTATTTTGTGTTTTTTCTTTTTCCCTCATTGCTTCTCCTCCTTTTGATAGGTCAATAATAGCATCCACTCTTATGAGAAACAAGATTTTATATTGTTTTCAAATAGGTCAATATTGCTTTTTAAAACAAATATGATATAATTTTTTTGGAGGCATACGTTATGAAAATTATTGATAATAATACCTTAGAATATGAAAATGACAGGATTACAGATGGACTTGATATCTTTTTTTGGATTTTTAATGATGCCAGCAGCTTTGTTGCATCCCATTGGCACCAGGCCATAGAGATTATGTATGTAATGGAAGGAAACGTTGACGTTTTTATACATGCCCAAGAAATCTCCCTGCTTCCTGGAGATATGTTTTTAGTAGACTCTTCCGTAATTCATTCCACTAAATCCATTCAAGGGAATCATGCCATTTTAATACAACTCCCTTACACCCTTTTAAAAAGATACATTCCTGATTTTGATAATTTGAATTTTAGTTTTGATTGTCATACCGTGAATCCGGTTTTAAAAACTAAGATCATGACATTACTTGATGTGATAAAAGAAATGCAGATTATTTTTGAAGTGAAACCAAAAGGTGGGATTTTACGTTTTAATAGTCTGGTATTTGAAATGCTCTATCAGCTGTATCACAATTTTTCCACCCCCATTCCTGAAACAGATATTCGCAAAGACGGAAAACATTTCGATCGGCTGAAACTGGTCTTGGATTACTCCAACAGCCATTATAATACCCCAATAACTCTTTCTGAAATTTCCAATATCGCTTGTTTTCAAAAGGAGTATTTTTGTCATTTTTTTAAAAGATATATGAATAAAACCTATTTTGAATATTTAAACGAGCTCCGCTTATCACACATTCATAATGATTTGTGTAACACCGATTTGCCATTAAAGGATATTTTAGAATTAAACGGTTTTACAAACTATAAACTATTCCGGCAAATGTTCTTTGAACAGTTTCATTCTACTCCCGGAAAATACCGCAAAGCACTGAATTGACAGCCCCAAATTGAGTATTTAAGAGCGCATGACCTTACTCTCACTCCGGATATACCTTTGATAATCTTTTGCTGTCATCCCTGTTTTTTGCATAAACATCCTGCAAAAGTATGTGGCTGACTCAAAGCCTACATTGAGTGCTATTGTTTCAATATTATCCTGTCCATATTGCAACAATTTTTTGGCACGCTCGATCCGGTAGACAATTAAGTATTCTACCGGAGAGGTTTGTAAGTAATTATTAAAACAGCGGGAACATTCACTTTTACTAATGTTCGCCGAATCTGCAATATCTTTTAAAGTCAACTTATTTCGGTAATTCTTTTGAATAAATAGGAGCATCGTTTGCATCCGTATTTGCAGCCTGTGGTCTTTTATTGAAATGTCGGTTCTCAGCTCTTCTCTATGGGCATACAAGATACGCCATATCTTCAGTAATTCTTCCTGTACCTGAATTTCATAACAATCACTTTCGACTTCCTGATGGTCGAATAGCAAAAAAGGAAATTGCCCATACACACCTGGTGCCCCATACTTCTGTAAAAGTGAAAATATTAAATCCAGATGTTCCAGAATTTCCTTTTGCCATATAATATCTCTCTTCAAAATAGTACAAGGTATATCATCACTCAGCGTGATTGGTTTAATATATTTATCACTGATTACACTATTTACAGGCGCAATAAATTCATCTGAAAAAACAATGTTTGGACATTCACATTTCTCTTTTGAGCCCACTTGACGGTAACCATGCAGAGTATCCATATTCAGAAACATTCCATTTCCTGCTGAAATCGTGTTAACCGAATTACCTGCTTGAACTTCAACTGTGCCATCTTGTACGGTAAAAAACTCCATTGCACTATGCCAGTGTAAAGGGCAGCTGCGGTTCTCAAATAGATGTAGCTCATCAACATAATACTGAATTGGGAACTCATAGCTTCCGTGCTGGATATTTTCCTCAAGATTGGGGGTTAATTGCATTTTGACTGCTTTCATTTGTCTTCACTCCTATGCACAATTTGGGAATATAATACTATAAAATGACGAAATAATCAATTGATTATCCATATTCATGAGACTATAATGACAAACATTGAGATAAATTAAGAAAAAGAGGTACAAATCATGAATGTAAAAAATAATTTTAAGTTGACAATTTATGCATGTTTTATCGGATATATTGTACAGGCTATCGTAAATAACTTTATTCCGCTTTTGTTTTTGACCTTCCAATCCAGTTATGGAATCCCGCTGGCTAAAATTACACTGCTTATTACAATCAACTTCGGCTTGCAGCTAGTTGTTGATTTGCTGTCTGTAACCTTTGTCGACAAAATAGGATACAGAGCTTCTATGATAATGGCACATGCCTTTGTAGTTGTAGGTCTGATTTCCTTGACCATATTGCCTGATTTATTTTCCGACCCCTTTGTCGGTTTGCTGGCCGCCGTGACGATTTACGCTATCGGCGGCGGGCTGCTGGAGGTTTTAGTCAGCCCTGTTATGGAAGCATGCCCCACCGACAACAAGGAAAAAGCGATGAGTCTGCTACATTCCTTTTATTGTTGGGGGCACGTAGGTGTAGTATTATTTTCTACCGCATTTTTTTGGCTATTTGGAATAAGTAACTGGAAGCTGCTTGCCTTATTTTGGGCATTGATACCGCTTTTGAACCTGATTGCATTTACTAAGATTCCGATGGCATCCCTTATTGATGAGGGTGAGAATGGTCTGGCTGTCAAGGAGTTATTTTCGAATAAGTTCTTCTGGGTTATGATGCTAATGATGCTTTGTGCCGGCGCATGTGAGCAATCGGTCAGCCAATGGGCTTCCATATTCGCAGAAACAGGCTTAAATATCAGCAAAACCTTGGGGGATCTTGCAGGCCCCATGACCTTTGCTATTTTAATGGGACTTTCTAGAGCCTTTTATGGGAAATTTGGCGACAAAATCAATTTGGAACGCTTTATGACCTTCAGCATATTACTTTGTGTTATCTCTTATCTTTGCATCGTTTTCACTCCTGTTCCGGCTCTAAGCTTAATAGGCTGTGCATTGTGCGGGCTTTCGGTTGGTATACTTTGGCCCGGCACCTTCAGTATGGCAACAGCATCCATAAAGGGAGGCGGAACAGCAATGTTCGCCCTTATGGCGCTGGCTGGTGACCTGGGATGCTCCGGTGGACCTACATTGGTAGGCTTCGTATCCGGTCGGTTTGGCGAAGATTTGAAGATGGGCATCTTAGCCGCTATCATCTTCCCGGTTATACTGCTGCTGCGCATGTTGGCAAACAAACAGAGCCGGAACAGAATGGAAAAGCCGGAAGCAGCTTAAAGCCTTCATCTGCAATGCCCTTATTATTCTATTGTGTTTGCAGCAGGCCCCGCTTTAAATAGAAGATTTCATCAGCTTGTTTCGCCAATTCATTTGAATGCGTAACAACAATAACACACTTATTCATTTCGTGCGCACTTTCTTTGAGCAATTCAATGATTCCCATGGCAGTATCTTCGTCTAAATTGCCTGTTGGTTCATCTGCCAGTAATATGGCCGCATCAGATGCTAATGCCCGTGCAATTGCCACACGCTGTTGCTGACCACCGGATAGCTTTAATACATTACGCTTAGCTTCCTCCTTATTAAGCCCTAGCTTTTCAAGCAATGGAAGGGAAGGAAGCTTAGAAGCTAAAGC
>CAYPIB010000100.1:0-9213 GCA_964410675.1 uncultured Roseburia sp. | reverse complement strand
AACGATACCCGTTCCTACAATGGAAGAATAATCAATGGTATCAATGCCTTCGCCCCCCGTAAGGGTTGTTTACCCCCCGTCATTGGACAGGCTGTAAGCAATATTGTTATCAAAATTAATTTCACCACCACTCAAAAGGCTTTCTTCAGCGCACGTCCCTATCTTCCAACCTTGAGTACTGTCTGCAAGGACATCACTTATAGTAAATTCTACATCAATGGTAAGGGTGCCTGGAGGGCTGGCATTTTGTAAACGGCTGTTATCCACCTCTATCTGATAAAATTCGCTGAGGTTACCAAACGGTGAAAAGACGGTGAAGAAACGATAGAAACATTACCACCAGCTTGTGGCGCTGGAGCAAGAATATTCTGACCGGATACAACTACTGGCAAGAAAGACAAGAAAAATCCACTCGCACACTTAAGATACACGCTAGCCTATATGCAGTTCCCCAGTTATTCTGCCAACATACCGCAATATCAGCAAATATACAAACATATATTACTTTTTTAAAACCCCTTCTCTGGGCTACTTTTCAGCTGTTCCGGCCTTTCACTCCTTCCTGCCTTCTCCATAAGATAAATCATTCATAGGTAACCTGACGCGATAAGAACGCTTGCTAAACTAGCACTCCCCTTATCGCTCGTAATGGGCAATGGTGGATGCTTCAAAGTATTCTATCAAGCGTGCGAAGGAGAAAGACTGATAATTTTTTCAAAAGGAGGGGTAAAGAGTCATAAGGGACTGGCTATACGCTATTGATTATGGTATAAATGAAAACATTTATTTTTAATGGTGAGGGTATTTTACCCATAAACGAAAATATATATCGACAAAGAAACTGACCTTATTCTTCTAAGCGGGGGAATTCTATGAAATTACTTTGGAAGCTTTCTCTACCACAAATAGGTATTGCCCTTATTCTTGGGGCCGTAAGTTACGGCGTTCTCATCCTTTCTTTTGGGGACATGCGTGAACAATATGTGACCGATATGGTCTCGGCGGAGTTTGATACCATTACCACCGCCATTGATACGACCTCACAGCTCGCTGTTGACATTTCGGCTCTTTTTGCACAGATCCCCGAGGTTGCTGAAGCATACGCCATTGCACAACAGGGGGATATTGATGATGAATATTCACCAAAATCCCAACAAGCACGTGAAAAATTACGTCGCGACTTAGCCCCCATGCTCGATAGTTTTAAACAATACTCCGCAGATGGCGCCTTAAAGCTCCACTTTCACCTGCCCAATGGCTATAGCCTCGTTCGTTTATGGCGTGGCATACAAACAAAAGTTGACGGAAAAAGCGTTGATATTTCAGATGATTTATCCTCATTTCGTCCAACCGTTATGGATGTAAACGCCTCGAAAAAGTCAGTTAAAGGTATTGAGCTGGGCAGTGGTGGTTTAGCCTTACGCGGTGTTGTTCCTGTTCAAGATGCTCACAATAATCATTTAGGGTCTGTGGAAGTTTTGCAAGACTTCCAGCCCATTTTGGACGCGGCTGTTATTGAAAATAAAAGCGACCTGGCCTTATATTTAAATGCAGAAAACCTTTCCATTGCAACAGAGTTGCAAGACCCCCTTAAAAATCCTCCTATCGGTGATTTTGTAACCGTTGTTGGTTTTTCCGATGATAAATACGTACAGGTGGTAACACCTGCCATGCTTGAAAAAGCCCAACATGACAAAACCGCCACCGAGTTCGACGGTTTCACCCTTTCTACAATGCCTACTAACGACTACCGAGGCCAGCAGATAGGTGTTTTGGTCTACTCCATGGAAACAGCGGAAATTTCCGGCATGATGACCAAAGCCGTTGGCACCATGCTTGCCGTTATTGTGGCAATGATTGTTATCCTCCTTGCGGTTCTTTTTTTTGTGGTACGTCGGGCGGTGGTTCGGCCTCTCGACTCCATGAAAACACAAATGCAAGACATTGCTTCCGGGTGGGGTGATATGGAAACATCAGCCCCCCTTGCACGCGCGGATGAGATAGATGAAGTTCGCTGGCTTTTCCAAGCATTTACCCAAAAATTAAATAGAGTACTTGATGATGCCAATGGGTACATCACCATGCTCAATAATGTTTCTGACCCTATTTTTATGGTAGATAAAGATTTTCGTATTATTAAAGCCAATAAGAATATGATGGCCTCATGCCACCTTAATGAAGAAGATATGGGGAAAATTACCTGCCATGAAGCCTTGAACTCTCCCCTTTGTGGTACGGAAAAATGCCCCGTTACCATAGCCAAGCAGGGGCAAGGTACCGCAGAAGCCGACATTACCACTGTTCAGCTAAAAAACAGTGATGAACACGCCTTTATTAAACCAAGCTGTGGTGAAATTGTTGATACCCAAGGCAATGTTTCCGGCTATGTAACGGTAGCAACGGTGGTAACAGGCTTGGTTAACTCTGAACAAGCCATCAATGCCCAACTTGAAAGAAGCCGTGAAGTAAACGAGGCCGTAAGGGGGGCATCCGAACAATTATCGCAGGCCGTAAAAGACCTTGAACAACAACTAGGCGAGGCACAGGACGCAACATTAAGCCAAACAAGCCATATGGGCGAAATAGGGATGGCACTGGAGCAAATGAACGAAAGTATTCGGCTTATTGCCCATCGTTCATCCGAAACGGCCGACGAGTCGACAACCGCACGGGAAAAAGCACAAGACGGCGCACAAATTGTCGCTGAATCCGTGAAAGCAATTACGCAGGTAACCGAGGCCGCTGAACTCGTCAAAGATTCCATGCGTGAGCTAGAAGAACAAGCGCATGGTACCGGTACTATTTTACGGACTATCAGTGATATCGCCGACCAAACAAACCTGCTGGCCCTTAACGCGGCCATTGAAGCCGCACGAGCAGGAGAGGCCGGGCGAGGTTTTGCGGTTGTAGCCGACGAAGTACGCAAACTTGCCGAGAATACCATGTCAGCCACTGTGCAAGTGGGAGAATCCATCACTGACATTCAAGAGGTTGCCAATATTTCCATGCAACGAGTGGAAAATGTTAGCCTTACCATTGAACGGTCTAGCGAATTAGCAACACAATCGGGAATGGCTCTTGAAGAAATTGTTGCGCTTATGGGTAAAGCAGCCGACCAAGTAACAGAGGTCGCGAGCGCTGTTGAAGAACAATCCGCAACCAGTGAAGAAATCCACAGAACCATTGAAACCGTCACACAGGTAAGTGAAAATGTTGGGCAAATTATTACTAAATCCACAAACGACATGCACGAGCTTGCGGCATTGGTTGTATCGTCAGACCCTTGGTCAATAACTTTAAGGGTATCATCTTTTCCCATAAGGGCGGCACTTACTTGAATGCCCCCTGTCCCCCAGCCATAGGGCATAGGCATTTCCCGACCGCCAAAAGGAACTTGATATCCGGGGATAGCTACCGCTTTCAACATTGTACGCCTTATGGTGCGCTTTGTTTGTTCATCAAGGTAGCCAAAATTATAAGAAATGGATGGTTGCTCATGCTGCAAAGTGGCATCGGTTATTTTATGTGTCATGAGAGATATCCTCTGTAACAGCTACTGCTGATTCGTTACGCAAAGAGCGCAATAACGCCAATTCGGCTTGAAAATCGACATAGTGGGGGAGCTTCAAGTGCTGGACGAATCCGGAGGCTTCAACACTATCGCTATGGTATAAAACGAACTCCGCATCTTGAGCAGGACCTGTGGCTACCTCATCCAAATCGTTAGCACACAAGGTTCTATCCACAAGCGCCATACTCATGGCCTTCCGCTCGTTTTCACCAAAGGATAAACCATACCCTCGTGTGAAAGAAGCAGGGGCGTTTTTATTACCGTTGAACTGGTTAACAGTCTCACACTCCGTTAAGGTTATTTCACCAATGACTATGGGAAAACCAAGCTCTTCAGGAGTAAGCAATACCTCCACTTGCCCCATGCGAATTTCTCCGGCAAAGGGGTGGGTTGAGCCGAATCCACGCTGGGTTGAATAGGCAAGAGCCAAAAGAAAGCCCTCATCCCCCCGCGCAAGGTTTTGCAAGCGGACATCACGCCCGGCGGGGAGTTCGAGGGGATCGCGAGTTATATCGCCAGGAGTATTTTCCTGATGTCCCTCGCGGGGGAGTAACCCCTCATCTTCCAAGAACGACAGCACCTTTGGGCATTGACCCGTAAAGACCGAAAGCGCTTCCCCATCTTCCATAGCAGAATCTCTTTCCTGCTGTTCCGGAATTGAGCAATCGCTGTCTAATAAGCGGTGGGTATAGTCAAATGTCGGCCCCAACACCTGTCCACCGGGAACATCCTTATATGTCGCTGAAATACGGCGTCGAATGTACATATTTGACGTATCAACTGGGAGAGAAGCCCCAAAGCGAGGCAGGGTTGTACGGTAAGCTCGTAAAAGGTACACAGCCTCAACCAAATCACCACGCGCCTGTTTTATGGCTACAGCGGCCAACTTACGGTCATACAGCGAACCTTCTGCCATGACTCTGTCAACTGCAAGAGCCAGTTGTTCATCTATTTGTTCCACATCGATTTCAGGAATATCCGTATTCCCACGTCGCTTTTTGGCAAGCAAGGCATGGGCATTATGAATGGCTTTTTCGCCACCCTTTACAGCGACATACATACAGAACCCTCCGTGGAAAAATCCTTTGCTAAACGATTCACAGCGACACTGCGAGGAAGTCCCAAAAGTGAAATATGGGTTCCCTGATTATCAGCCACCGTGCGCACTAAAAGAACATCAACACCCAATGGGAATATGGCATGATTATGTTTCCAGTCGTGAAAAAAACGCTCGGGAAGAGCAGCAAAAGGAACTGCTAGACCTTGTCCCTCGACATTCCCTTTAATACCTGGGCCCGTCATCTCAGCCCATATAACCTCATCCCCTGTTCCCTCTAAGGAAACATCAATAACAAGCGTCGTTGAGCGCTCAGGATAAGCCTCCTCTCCACACGCAAAGGCATCAAGGCTTGGTATATTTTGAGGGGAACGAATGAAGGCAAAAGTCGCTTGACGAGGGTCATCCGTCAAAAGCGCTCCGCAATGAAAGCGCAAGTGGTGCCGTACGGCAGGAGTGTTAAGGTCGGCGTCCAGCCAAATAACCGTATTGGCATCACACAGAGTAAGCGCCACTGCAAGTAGTCCCTGACGAAAGGCTTCCCCCTCCAGCGCCGGAGGAACGGTAGTAAGAGGTACTGGAAGTCCAGGGCGAGAAAAAGCGTTCAAAATAGCTCTAAACGTTTGCTGAGCTTCGTGCACAGGATTGTCAAAACCGGGAACCGTCATGGTAAGGCTCATTCGTCTTCTCCTCTGACTAGTGTAAAAAAATCTACCTTGGTCGGGGCCGTTTCCGTTTGAAGCGCTGTTAGCCTTTCCTGACGTAGTGTTACAAGGGGGGTTATAAGTGTTTGTTGCAGAGTTTCTGCCCACTCCGGCTGTTGCATAAGGGCATCAAAAAAAGCTGCCAGAAGAGCATGATGAGGGTTGTTGCCTTGTATAAAAGCGTACCCTTCTGTTAAGGGATGCCCATTATGCGCATTAAGGCGCAGCGCACAGCGTGTAACAAGCATTTCGCCAAGATTAAAACGTTGACCCGTGTTACCTATACGCCCTTCAAGCATCACAAGACCTACTTCAGGACGGCGCAAAAAAGTGTAGGACAACGAAGATGGTAGCGTCTTTAAAGCAGCTTCAAGAACTGCCGTATCGCCCAAAGCCAGCAGGGACATGGCATGTTGCCGCGATGTGGGGGTATGGGGGGGACGGCCTTGCGAAGGGATTGGCGGGGGCTGGATAGCCTTATTATATGTCGGTGGTGTCATTATTACCTCGTTATTCCAAAGTACCCCAAACCATACCATGCAGAGACACAGTCGCTTTGAAGTGTTGGTATGACACCCTCCCATATGAATATGAAGATACTGTTGCAGCTATGCGTTTATTGTGTAACAGACCGCAGGATATTATTATAACGCGTAAACCTATTTTTATTGGCAAAAGGCAAAATACACGGAAGTAGCTGACCTTAAAACAATAGACCATACAACCTTGGCTTAGAACTAACCTATAAAGAGGCATAGCTAAGTGGAACTGGTCACCGTAAACGCTTCAATCACAGCTCTCCCACCGTAACTAATGCGCTACGTGGGAATTTCCGATAATAAAGAAAAATATTCCATAACTAACTGTTTTTACTCCGAACTCAGTAACGCTCATCAACCCATTACCGTCCAAACCGTCAACAGACTCATTAAAACATGGACAAAAGCCATTAACCTCAAAGGAAATTATGGTGCCCATTCCCTAAGAAAAACCTTCGGGTATATCCAAAGAACCCATTACGGAGTCGGATTTGAGGTTCTCTGTAAACGCTTTAATCACAGCTCTCCCACCGTAACAATGCGCTATTTGGGTATCACCGATGATGAAGTCATAGAAATTTTACAAAATGAAATATAGAACTACCTACATATTCCAATCAAAAGCAAACACAACCACCATGTTGTATTTTTACCAGTTATTACATAACATTACCCATATGAATTCCAATGTTTCCATTACTTCTTAAAGTTACCTATGTTTTTGAAGGTGGTGTAATAAGGTAGGTACATATAATTACCTCTATGTAAGTGGTAATATCTTTTAGTTATATTCATTGGAAAAGGTGGAACACGATTTGAGACCTACTGGTTAGGTCTCAAATTGTGCGTTTTTGTCCCACAAAAACATGAAACAGAAAGAAGTAAGAATGCGGTGGTCGGACGCCTAGAAATACTCAATTATTTTGGTGACATAATGCTATTAAAAGATGGTATTGTGTATACAAAAAATCTCCATTTATCTCCACAAAACTCTTTGATATACAATGGCTTATAAAAATCAAAGGCTCTAAATGAAAAAGGGCTGGATATTTTTTATGGCATGCAAGAGGTCATCAGTTCAATCCTGTTCACCTCCACCACAAAAAGTAAAGGTCACTATCAATACGATGGTGACCTTTTTTGTGCCCTGTGTGCATTAAAAGGGGTGGTATAGAGTCTTATTGCGTATAGCAACAAATGAGCTCTAAAAATAAAAAAATCAGGTTTAGTCCTACAGTTGACTTTTTGACAAAACAACTAAATTTTCGCCGCCTTGCGCTGCAGAGCCACAAGGCAACATAAAGGTTTATAACCTTTGGCAATTCCTCACACTGCTACTTTGACCACGTAAATATAGTTTCAATAAAATTCAAGCACCATCAGTAATATCGTGCCACCGTTGTGGGTATGTGTTGTTCATGAAAGTACCCTTTAAGATTGATATACATTGAGGGTCATGACTAGGACGGAGGCCAACAAAAGGCTAATATCTAGTTATGGCAATGAAAAACAATAGTTTTTGGACTCTTCAAAAGGCAAGGAAAAGTCTATATAGTGGGTGGCTCTGGAGCAGTCTGGGATAATCTCTGTATAGACTTTTCCTTGCCTTATAAGCTACTTTGGGACAAAGGGGTTTGTGTGACCGTTTGGGACACGGCTACCAAACACCAAGCGAAGCCTGTATGGCGACTATCTCACATAAAAGATTGCATACGTGCATATAGGCTTACCTTAGAAAGAAAATTTCAGAGAACTCAGAGCGATATCATCAACCTAGACATAGGAAAAGGGTTTTCTATTCAAGAAATAACAAATGCAGTGAAGCGAGTAACCAGACAAAAGGTACCTGTTGTATATGGGATGAATATACCCAAAAGCTCTCTTGAAGGCTTCTTCCGATAAAGCCTGTGCCTTACTCTATGATAAACAAATACTCCTGCAACAACAAACCAACCTTTTGAAAGTCAATATTTTCTTTAGGTTGAAAAATTCCAAGAGTATCCACCTGCTCAACAACATCAAGAAACGATAAAAGACAATGATACTGGGGGCGATTCCAAAAATCATGAATAGCTATATTTACTGATGGGTTATGATTTCTCAATAAATACTGACAAAGGCATGCAACCCTAAAGCGCCCATCGATAAGGACATAGTCAAAATTTTCCTGAGGAATATTGGACCAGCATCCCATGTGATAATTTAGCCATTGCAGCTCGGGTGTTTGTGCTAATGGTTTTCCCCACTCAGCTGTTGGACCAATATGAGCATGGCATGGGACCCATCGTCCAAATTTATAATATATTCTTATAGCAGGATTGCTTAATAAATGTTGTAACCAACTTAAGTCAGACTCAACACTAAATAAGTAGCTAGCCCCTTTTTCTAAGAAAAAAAGGGTGCTACCACCACAACCAAATTCTAATATTCTAGCTTCATTGGGAATATACTTCCCCAAAAGATTGATTTCTGCATCTGACATATGAGGTTTTAAATTATCACTCACGATATTGCTACTCACTTGCTTTGATATCTTATATATTACTAACCAAACCAATATATTAACCTTATATTGGTTCCTACTTCTGACCCTATTCCTGCCTTGTCACAAGTACTTTAATATCAGCTGGTTTACCAAAGTACACCCAGTTAGTGACAACTACATCGACTCCTGTTGCGGCGCACGCATCAGCATTTTCACCACTTACCCCGCCAGCCGCAAGAATAACGATTCGTGGATTAATAGCCCGAATATCCGCGACGGTTTTCGTTAACGCATCGCACGAAAATTTTTCGCACTGAATAATATCAAGACCCGCTTTGGCAATAAGAATTACCTCCTCATCCTTCAAATCGACTATGAGTCACCATAAAAACGTACGCACTCATAGAGCAAAACCGTGCTGTTCAGTCCTGCCAACCTAGATCTGACAACCTAGCCCTACAAAAAAGCTACGCTATGGCGCCGAAAATAGGCCAAATTATGACTAGGCATTTATGATTATCGCATAAAAGTAGCGCTCTAGGCAAATGCCCTCCAACCCCACCAAGCAAAAAATGACGGACATCTCTTTACATCAGTCAGTCACGGGGGGCCCCAACGAAACTTTAGTCTCGACAGAACTTTTGCCCACGGGAGTAATTATCCATACAAATGCGCCACCCCATCACTAGGGTAAGACTCCAACGAAGTAGCCAGCCGAACAAAATATCTACGCCCTTGCCAGCCTAGCGGGAGGTTTTCTTTGCACAAAAAAAGGATCCCATAATCATACGGAATCCTTAAGTTTTTGTGGTGGAGGTGAACAGGATTGAACTGATGACCTCTTGCATGCCATTCAC
>CAYPIB010000099.1:0-9280 GCA_964410675.1 uncultured Roseburia sp. | reverse complement strand
ATGTGGAGTTTTGGAGACTAGCAGCGGTGAAATAAAGGTAAATGGGGAAGACATTGGTACAATGGGGGAAAAATATCGGGATATGTTAGGATACTTGCCGCAAGACTTTGGCTATTATCCTAATTTTACGGCGATGGAGTTTATGTTATATATTGCTTCCTTAAAGGGCTTAGAGCGCAAGTATGCAAAAGTTCAGAGTAAGAAGTTATTAGAAGAAGTAGGATTGGCTCATGAATCAAGACATAAATTAAAGACATTTTCTGGAGGAATGAGACAACGACTGGGAATTGCCCAAGCATTACTCAATGATCCCAAGGTAATTGTACTTGATGAACCAACGGCAGGACTTGATCCGAAAGAACGGGTGCGTTTTAGGAATATGATTGCTGAACTGGGAAAAGGCAGGATTGTAATTCTTTCCACTCATATTGTATCGGATATAGAAGAAATTGCAGATTGGATTTTTCTTATGAAACAGGGACAATTCATTGCCCAGGGGACGTTGGAAACTTTGAAGGAACATTATATTCAAAATGTATTGTCAGCCAAGGATGAAAAATTTAATTTGGAGAAATTATATTTATATTATTTTGAGGAGGAAACAGAGAATGATTCTATTTGAATTAAAGAAAATATTTGAACGTAAATTAAATATAATTGCAATTGTTGCTGGATATCTTTTAATCGGTGTATGTGCATTTAGTTATATTTCACAAACGAGTTACTATGATAAAAAAAGCGATACATATATTTATGGAATAGAAGCAATTCATGCTGCACAAGAAAGGGCATCCGGCCAGACAGATATCATATCTGAAGAATATGTAACTTCTCTGATACAGGAAATCCAAAGTCAAAATATTAATTTAGAGAGCGATGAGGCATTTGTACAAGTGATTCGTCCATTAGGATCTATTTTTTACTTTGTTGCTAATCATTATACTGATATGAGAGAGAACATTACCAATAGCCAGAACTTAAATATGATAGATTTGACAAACGGAGCCAAGTTTTATGAGCAACGTATAAAAAAGGTAACGGATTATTTGAATTTAGATTTTTCATATGGAAACTATTCAGCTGCAGAAAAGACATATTGGATTGAAAAAACAAAAGCAGTTGAAGTGCCATTTGCCTGGGGTGATAAGACGGTGATGGGTATTGTATGGGATATCATAGCGATTGGCTTTTATTTATTATTTGTAATAGTTATATGTATCAGTTCAATTTTCTCGTCAGAACATGAATCGGGGGCAGCCCCTTTATTGCTTACAACAAAGTATGGAAAGAATCGGCTTATAACTTCAAAAATTATAACAGCAATGTTATTTGCGGTCTGCTATATTGGATTACCCCTCTTAGTGGCAACTGGTGTAATCGGAGCTCTATTGGGCTTTTCGGGAGCAGATTTACCGGTTCAGCTTTGGAACTCGGTAATACCTTATGAGCTTACAGCAGGCCAAGCATGTATGATAAGCCTTGGTATTGCTTTGCTGATATGCCTTGCTGTCACATCATTTATGCTTTTATGTTCCGCCAGATTTAAGTCATCACTGGCTGCATTAGTAAGTGGTTTTGCCTTATTAATTGCACCAGCATTTTTTCCAATGAGTCGCAGCAGTGGCTTGTGGAATCATGTGAATTTTCTCTTTCCGGTGAGAGCAATGAATGTAAAGGAAATATTGGGGGCGTTTACAAGCTATACACTGGGCAATCATGTGATCTCTTATTTGGGAATGATTGTTATTCTATATTCTGTTGTGGCAGTGCTGGCACTTGTGCCAATTAAAAAGGGGTTTATCACAATGAAATAGAGGGGAAATAAGGTTACGCTGTTACTATTTTTGTGTAAGCTCTTAGCAAGTTGCTGGCGAATAAGGTGTTTAGGTGGTATAATCAAATAAAATAGGATTGCAATATATAGTTACAATGCTGTATTTGAAAAAATTACTATTACAATAATGGGAATAGAAGTGTCGGATTTTCAATGATATTAAAAGTAAAATATTGAAAGAGAGGTCAGACAATGAAAAACCATCGTCATATATTTCATAATTTTTTATTATATTCTGTTTTTGCTTTTTATTTATTAGTATTAATAGCATTACTATTTATGAATCGATATTCGTTTCGTTCTATTAACATTGTGCCGTTTCGTACTATAATTAATTATTTATTAGGCAGTAATTTAATTATACGCAGCTTTGCACTCAGCAATGTCTTAGGAAACATTGTTTTATTCATACCTCTGGGCATTTATTTGACGTTGTTTAATCGTGATAAGAGAATTTATAAAAATGTTTTATGGATATTCTTAATTAGTTTATCAGTTGAAATATTACAATATATCTTCATGATTGGTGTTAGTGATATAGATGATGTCATTCTAAATTGTGTAGGAGGATTCATCGGAATAACTGTATATAGAGTGTTACTGTTAAAATTAAAAGACTTAAAGAAGGTTAGATATAGTATTGAAATTTTGGCTCCAATTGGCGGAATAGTTAGTTTTTTTATTTTGTTTATTTACAATCATGCATAATACGAGAGGTATGAAATATATGGAAGTTAAGTTTAAGAGATATGCAGAGGCAGACTATCAATTAGTCTTTGATTTTTTTTTAGAGTTGAATCAAAAAGATAAAGTGCATATCAATTGGAATTGGGCAAGATGGGAGTGGATGTATTTTCATCAAGACTTTGATAAAAGTCTAATTAGTTCGATTGGATTATGGATGGTTGATGGAAAAGTAGTGGGTGCAGCTATTTATGATCAATATTTTGGAGAAGCCTTCTGCGGCATATTACCTGGTTTTTTAGATATTTTGCCTAATATTATAGAATATGCTTATGAAAATTTGAAGGATGAAAATGGTCTGGGGATTGCAGTCAATGACATAGATGATTCGGTGAAATTGCTACTTGCAAAACGTGGCTTTGCGCAAGTAGAACAAGATGAAGACATATTTAAAATTTATTTGGACAATCATCTGCAATATGAGCTTTCCTCAGATTATCTAATTAAAGAGGTGGCTTTGCCAAAAGACGAATATCAATATAAAATGGTTCTTTGGAAGGGCTTTGATCATGGTGATGATATAAAAGAATTTGAACAGAGTTTAACTGCTGAAGGTGCTATGGATGAAGCGGCTTACCCACATAGAAAACCTTCACTTTCGCTTTCTGTAATGGAGGAAACAGGAAGGCATCTTGCACATTGCACCTGTTGGTACGATAGTAGTACAGATTATGCCTATGTAGAACCAGTCTGCACCATTCCGCAATATCGTGGGGAAGGACTTGGAAAGGCTGTAGTCTGTGAAGCATTGAATAGATGCCGCAGTCTGGGTGCAAAACAGGCTTTTGTTATTTCAAACCAGGAGTTTTATAAAAATCTTGGTTTTGAATCAGAATCTCATTATACGTTTTACTGGAAGGAAATAGAATAAATAGAAATACAGAGAGGTTTATAGATACCGCATTTTTTGAGAAATCAAAGGAGTGCGGTTTTTATTTTACATACTGTTTACAAAAGATATACTATGTGATTTGTATTTTACTTATGATAAGCAAAAAATCTTGTTATGGATATGAAATTATTAATAAATTAGATAAGTGGGATATTTTAGCAACAAAAGAAAGTACAATTTACCCTTTGCTCAGAAGATTATTGAAGGAAGATTTTTTAACATCCTCTTGGTTTGAAACATCGGAAGGATTGCCGCCTAGAAAATATTACTCTATTACGGATAAAGGAAAAGACTATTTAGATGCAATATCGATAGAATGGAGTAAATTATTAGAAGCAATATCAGGAATAAAAGGAGAATAAAATATGAGTACGAATGCCTATCTGGAAAAAGTAGATAAATATTTTATATCAATGCCGGCATCAGAGAGGATAGATATTGTAAAAGAAATCAAAAGCGAAATGGTTGAATTAGAAGCAGAGGGTGTGATATTTCAAATTGGGACATATACGGCAAACCCTATTTTGTCCTTACCAATCTCAATTATAATGGGATGCTTATTAATTTTATTTGGTAAAAAATTATGGAGATTTACAATAAAGATTATTGAAAATTTAAGTGTTAAAAAATAAATGACTCAAATTTTTTTAAAATTAGCCGATATATATTTAAGCTATGGATAGCGCTTTTATTCAATGGATTGATAAACCATTTGAATGAAAGCGTTTTTTATTTTGGAGGATAAGATATGAAAGTAAATGCAGCAGGCTGCTTTGAGCATATGAAAGGGGCAGCTATAAAAACACAGGATAGAAAAAATAGGAATAAACAGGCATTTGATAAAAGACTGCAGGAAAGTTTGCAAAGTTTAGAAGGTACTTCGAAGGATACATTTGAGAAAAAATTTGATTCAGAAAGTTATCATATCGACCGGTCCGAATACAGCTATCAGTACGGAAAAAAGGCAACGATAGTAGAGAATGAATTATTATCGGAAGAGAATGATAAAACAGCTGACAGCCAAGATGAAGAAAGTAAAACGCATAGTGATATAGTTGTAAATGCAGATGGATCAAGAGTGTTAGTAATAACAATGAAATTCGGCGGTGTTGAAACTCAAATGAGTATTGAACTATCAAAACCAACCGAAATGGATAATGATATTCAAAAGCATGAAGATATGCAGATTGATAAAAATACCATACCAATTTCAGCAAATGCAGTTGATACGAGTAATTGATAAGTTAGAATTTAAAATACCGCAATTTTCTTTTTAGGAGAGTGCGGTATTTTAGTACAAAAAACACATAAACTGGTCATTCGTCGCTTTTCACGTACCGTCTGTCGGTTTTTGCCCTTTAATAATGAAAAATATGCTATAATTTTTAAGTATAAAAATAAGGAGGGTATATATGGGCGAATATTTTATAAAGACAAGAGAGTTAAAAGGTGTAGGAATTGAGATGATGGAAACATCAAAAGAATTAAAAAAATACAGACAGCTTTTAGATATGGCAGATAGAAATCTGGGTGGTTTAGGTGGATCATACCAAAATGTTAGAGTGAGTATAAATACAATCTCGAATGAGTTAAACGATTTAATAAATAAAAACATAGAATTCAAAGAGGCACTGATGGAAATTATAGCTTATTATGAAGACTGCGATAAAAACATATGTACACAGAAATTTAATGTAAAAACTATTTTTAAAATTGGTAATCTTGATCAAAACATAGTAGATCCTTCTAGTATGAGTTATGAGGAGTATCTGGAATATAGATATAAGAATGCGACAGATAAAGCGACAAAAAAGTTGTATAAAAAATTTCAAGATAATGCTGATATTAAAGATGATGATTATGATGAAACAGCGCATTATAATGGTTTTTGGAATCATATAAAATATAATTTAGATGATGACTCTAAAAATGAAAGTATTGGTAATACATATTATCATGAGGTGGGACATTTAGTCGATGATCAGTCAGATTGGTTTGGCGATACTTCTTACTGATGGTAGTTATGACTTTTATGACAAACTCAATCAAGACCTGAATAAATATATAGAGGAAATAAAAGAGGAAAACGGATTTAGTAATAATAAGGATGCTTATTCGTACCTTTCTCAGTGGCTGTGGGAGGATGAAGATAATAAAAATGGTGTTTCTGATCTTGTCAATGGCTTAACAGATGGGGTTGCATCAGGAAAGTGGGCACATTCAGATGACTATTACAATAAAAAATCTATTGCAAATGAGGCATTTGCACATTTTTTTGAAGCGGGTATGTCGGCTGATTCAACTAAAGTTGAATATATTAAAGAAATATTCCCATCAGCTTGGGATGAGTATCAAACGATGCTAGAGGATGAACTAGATTAAGTAGGGGGATTAATATGAATATAGGAAGAGATTTGGAAATTAAAGCGTATTTAAGTCAGTTAGAGAAGGACAAGTTATTTGATAAAAAAAGTTTTATATGGGAAAAAGAAACGTTAAAAGAAGTAAATGATCCATTAGATAGTAATACAATTTTGGAAGGACGTTTAGGCGAATTTCCTACAAAAAGAATTATAACGAAGCTAGGATTAAATTTAATAATACCCTTAACAGCAAATAGTAAGACATTTGAAGAAACAAAAGATCTTTTGGATGAAGAAAACCTGTTTCAAATTCGGATATCAAAACGTATATTAAAATTAGAAAAAAGGCTTTTTAATGAATATGAGAATATAATAGAAAAAGCAAATAAATCATCATTATTAAGAAATATAGAAAACACACAAAATTTACTCAAACAAGGAATATTGTCTCAGTTTGAAGGATTCATTGATTCTGATAAATATGGTGTAATGCTGGGGAATATAAATATTTTACGAGGCAGAGATAGTCAAATATTTATATTTACATATGGAGGTTATGGAAATTACACTGATATAAAAATGGAATTTAATAATATAGTTAAAAGAATAATAAGGAGCATTAATGAATGATAAATAGAATAAAAATATTTAATAAATTATTTTTACTTATACTGTTTAGCTTTATTGTTGTAAGTTGTGGTAAAGTGGTTTCTGAAGATGAATTAGAAGGAATCTCAGTAACCTTTTATGAGAATGACAAAGGTACTACAATAGAGATTGATTTTGCTACCAATGGAATAAAGGTTTTAGAATATGCTGAAGAAACTCAGGAAGTAGAATATACATTTGAGAAAAGTCAAGAAGTAAAAGAATTTATTATCGATAATATTTTAATCAAAAAAAACAATTCAAAATCAAAGAACAATGATACATCAAAAGTACTTTGGCATATTGTAGTATGGGCTAAATCAGAAAATTATTCTTACATTGGACTGGAAGGTATTGATGAATTTCCAGATTACTGGACGGATTTAATGGAACTTATTGATTTATGAGCTTGGATGCAACAAGATCTTTTAATGCAACTTGGTGTTTAAGAAAGTAGCTTTATTATTGAAAAAATGCAAAAAAACAGATTCTATAAAATAACTTATAAATCCAAAAATAGAGGTAGATATCTTACTGATTTCAGTCGTATATATTATGAAAATACTTTGTATCGTTATGAGTGCAGTTGTAGCATTTGTAATTGCATTAATACTCGTTTTGTTAGTTAAAACACAGCTAATCCGTGAGAGAAGACAGCTTGCGATTTATAAGGCACTTGGCTATACGACAGGGCAGCTTATTTGGCAGATAACAATGAGCTACATTCCGGTATTTTTTATCGGTATACTGTTAGGATGTGTCGCAGCGTTAATAGGAATAACTCCTGCTGTTAGTCTTTGCCTTGCTTCTGCCGGTGCGCAAAACATCAATATGGATACAAGCCTTGCGGCTATGTTGGGAATTGTTACAGTAATTTTATTGTGGTCTGAGGTAATAATAGTATTATGCTCTGCAAAAATAAGCAAAATTACTCCGTATGAAATGCAGCAGGAGTAATAAAAATAAGTAATACAGCCTTAGTGGAGTGCAGCTGCAGCCCATTAAGGCTGTTTGTATTTTAGTCAAGTAAATTTGCATCTTGAGGATATCGGGTTGTATTTAAAAATGATAGGATTTATAATGCAAGTTATTATGCATAAGGGAGGGAGAAGAAAATGCTCATTCGGACAAAAAGACAATCGGGGCTTTTAGAAACAGAGATTACAATATGTCATGATGAGAAGGATGAGGCGGTAAATCAGTTAGTATCCTTGCTTCGTTCTTTTGACAAAGAATTAATATGTTATAACGGTGATATAAAAACTAAAATAAGAATTAGTGATATCTATTATATTGAAAATGTCGATAATAAATCGTTTGTATACAGTAGAAAGGATGTTTTTTATATTCCCTATAAGCTTTATGAAATGAATGAAATTTTATCTCAATATACATTTTGCCAAATTAGTAAATCCTGTATCGTAAATTTAAAAGTTGTGGCCAGTATACGTTCTCTTCCAAATAGCAGGATTGAAGCTTTACTTGAAAATGGAGAGCGAGTCATTGTTTCACGTAAGTATATTCCAATTTTAAAAGATCGATTAGTCAGGAGGTAGTCACTTGAAAAAATTAATTAATAACGTGTTTGCTTCTACTGCAGTAACAATATTGTTGCTGGCAGGAATTGCCGCATTATTTTATAATGCCGGCTGGTTGTCTATTGCTACGGTATATCAATTATTTTTAGTAAATACCTTGCTCCATATAGCACTATATATCATTCATGCTTGGGAAAATCGGTATAAGGCAGTAGAAAATATATTTGAGTTTCTTTCTATTATGATTATTGTATTGCTTTCGGGGACAGCTTTTGGCTGGTATGTACAGGTTCCGGTATGGCTTGTGGCACTTATGGTAGTTATTATTTATATAGTTATGAAAATCACGGATAGTATCCACGCGAGAAAAGATTCTGAGGAATTAAATAAACTGCTTTCCTCCTGGAAGGAGCAACACAATGAAAGGGAAGGGAACTCATTATGAAAACAATATTAAAGGCAGCAAATATTTCAAAATCATTTATATCCGAAGGCAAGGTTTTGAAAAATATAGATGTGGAATTTAAAAGTAATACCTTTACAGCAGTACTTGGACCAAGCGGTTCCGGCAAATCTACTTTGTTAAATGTGTGTGCGGGTTTAATGAAAATGGATTCTGGTGAATTAATTTATAATGGGACAACATTACAATACAATAATAACAAGCAAATGTGTGACTGGAAGAGAAATAAGATTGGTGTAATATTTCAGAATTATTTGCTTATTTCTGATTTAACGGTACGTGAAAATATAGAGCTTGGAAGGTCACCGAAGCAAGGAAATCTGCCTCTTAATGAATTGACAAAAACGTTAGGGATTTATGAGCAGCTGGAGAAGTATCCGGGGGAGTTATCAGGCGGACAGCAGCAGCGTGTTTCCATTGCACGAGCGGTTATAAAAAAGCCGGAAATTCTTTTTTGTGATGAGGCCACGGGAGCACTGGACGAGCTAAATAGTAAGCAGGTTGTGGCACTGCTTCATGAAATAAAAGAACAGTATCATACAAGCATAATATTTATAACTCATAATGCAATGATTGCCCATACGGCAGAACGCATTATTACTATGAAGGACGGCACAATAACGGAAGATATTATCAATCAAAATCCTATTTCGGCTTATGATATGGAATGGAGGTAGTCTATGAGTTATCTTGCAAAACAGACAAAGAGAAGTTTTTTAAAACAGAAAGGTTATCTTTTAATATTAATTATGTTTTCTTTTTTGACTTCCTTTATGTATTTTTTTGTGCGATTTTCTA
>CAYPIB010000098.1:0-9321 GCA_964410675.1 uncultured Roseburia sp. | reverse complement strand
CAATGCATGGAATTGAAGTTATATAAAATTCCTTGACAACCTGAAAAGACTTCTTTCCTGAGATTTTGTTCTATCGTATCTAACTTACTTGGAAAATGAATAGATATCTCATTCTGAATCTTTTCGAAAGATTCAGTTTTAAAGTAATCAAATAGCAGATCATCAGGATCAGAATTAAATATTATATTTTCACCCTCATCTACAAGATCCCGTAGATTTGAAACGATTTCAGGCTTTTCTTCTGTATAATCTAATAAAACTTTAACCTGTCTAAGCCATTCCAGAGACACAAACCTAGCCAAGAAATAATCAAAATGAGGATACCCTTGTCCTCCATGGTGATCATTTTGATTAGATTGTAAATAAATACAGGCAAGGGAACAAGCTGTGGAAAAGGATCTTGCTTTCCTTATCCAACCATGTTCCATATACACCTCTCTAAGTAGGAGATGTAGAAGTGGAATTTGAGCACATGTTGTAGTCATCGAGAAGAAGTCTAGATCATGAATGTGAATTGCACCTGACTTATGTAAATCAGCTGTATGTTTTGGAACATAATCATCGTCTTGAAGATAGAAAGATTTAGTTGTTGTGGAACCTATATTTAGCATGGCTCCCATAGGAGATCCACCATTTACATTCCCATTATCATTAATTGATTCTGAAATTCCTTTGATGTATCGCTTCGTAGATCTAAGTATATCAAAATTCTCATCTTGATTATTCGCCATCACCATTTCCTCCGAGTTCATTAATTTCTTTTTCAGTAACTCTCTCTGCTTCCTTAAATATATCATCTAAGATTTTCTTCTGAGCTTGTTTATATCTTCTACGGGATTTTGGATCCATCATAGATAAATCCCCACCAGCCTGTTCATAAGATATACGACATTTCATATCTATACCTCCTTGATTAAATTCTAAAATTAGTCCCAATCAACAATTCTCATAGTATCCTTGTCCGATCCGTAATTTGCTAGAACCTTACTTAAAGCAGCACTATCCACTTCATATGGTTGAGTATTACGACCATAGCCTTGTTCACAGGATACATATGCAAATCCATTATTTACATAAGTCCAATCGTAGGTAAAAGTTAAGGCTTCTTTTCCCTTACGCATCTTCTCAGGTGTAAATGAGATACGTTGTGAACCACCAACTGTATCCTTCTTAATACCAATTACAGCAGTTGCATTATGACCAATTTGATCAGAACCACTAAGATTTCCTGCCTTTAACCCTCCCTCACTTCGATTTTCTTGAACACAACAGATAACAGGAATTCTATATCTCTTACTAAAAGCCAAGAGGTTAAAACAATTTATACCATATTGATCAGGAGTTGGAACTTTAGAATATGGATCTACCGTATACCTTAAACCGTCTATTACGACCATCCCAGCTTCTATAGCCAAAGCTTTACGTTTAATCTCATCTAAACGAAAACGACCTAGTTCTCCACCTTCCTCTATTTCAAGAAGTTTTCTATCCTTTTGATACGTATCATAAAATTTCTTACTAGCTTCCAGAAAATTAAAACCAGGACCTCCATAAAGACTCTGTAAAATTCTATAAAGAAATTCATCTGTCGATAACTCAGGAGAGAGAACATAACACCTAACCCCACGTTTAAGATTTTCTACGATCAACCTTACCAGAGTAAATGTCTTACAGTTTCCTGTTCTTGATTTAAATATAATTAATTCCTTACTTGTTAAACCATTTGCAGTGAACGCTGTATCTAATTCTGGAAATCCTGTCACAAATTCTGCTTTAAGTAACGATGTAGCTTCTTTACATACACTTTCATAAACTTCTTGATCATATAAAGCTTCATAATGCTTTTTACCTATTTCATTAAGTTTACGGTTTGCAGTATCATATAAAGAATCAAGAGCTGTATCTGCTTCCATGTCCTCTATAGAAAATGTATTTAGAAGATTGTTTAGACGTTCTCTCTTACAGTATTCTCTTAAAGAATCTACAAGCGATTTAATAGATATTTGATTTTGAGGTGAATAAGTAAAATCACTTTCATCCCCATCATCTGTCATGACATGATTTAATAGAACAGTTACATCAATCGTTTCATTATACTTATTAAGGTGAGAAACATAAGCTTCAAATTCTACCTTATAATAATCAAATAATATTTCTGTTATATTAAATGTATCAAGTATTCTGTGTGCATCAACTCTCTGCTCCAGCAATTTACTTAAAAGCTGTGACTCAAGATTTCTGCGTTTTGTTGGAATAGCAACACTCATATTACACCTCCCAATATTTTACAGTCCATCGGAAAGTGCTGGTGGAAATAAGATAACTCTGCAGGGGACAGAACTGAAGATAAGAGAATAAACGTACAGGTATTTTGCTGTATCAATTTTAAGAAGTTATAACTATCATAATTATTCCTAGTTGGTAATAACCCCTTTATAAATCTTCCAAAATCCGATAGGATACATATTTCAATAGAATCTTCAAAAATCATTTTAGGAGATCCAAGTATCTGTTGTACAGTATACACCCCAATACGTTTTTGAGATAATTTACTTGCTACCATTGCGTATGATATCAACTCCCACGGATGACTCTCTTGTAACAGCGTAACAGACCCCTGTATTGCAGCATGTTGGTAAAGAACAGTACACTTTTCGTTCAACTTATGTATATCAGACAGTGAAAGATTCTTCACTAAGGTATTTAACCTACTCTCTCGAACACCGATAGAAGTTAGTATTGCAACTTTGCGACAGGTTCTATCACATCCAGCACACCGACTTGTGCATCGCAAACACATCGGAAAATTCAAATTCAAACAGACTTACACTCCCTTCCAAAAACTTAAAGGGACAATTTTATACGCACACCCATCAATCTCTATAGAAAAACACACGTTACTTACTGGTTTTCGTATTAATATAGATTTGACATTCTTTTGCTCTAAAAATTCTTGTCTTAACCTTAACGCTGAGGGAGTAAAAATTAAAGCATTTCTCTCTGGCAGCAAAACCCATTCTTCAGACAGCACTTGTCTTCCAAAGTCAAAGATATATAAAGGGACTTTCAAAGCTCCTTCTGACAACTTCCACAACTTTCTAAGATCGGATAAAAGAATGCTGTGTTTACTTACAGGAGAAGTATGGGTCTTAGCTTCCACGATGAACCTACCTGTTTGGAGATCTGCTTTCTTAAAACCAGCACCTGAATTAGGAGTTAAACCTCGTCCCTCAAATAAGACATTTGCAATCAATTGTTCTTGTTTTCGACTAAAATCTCTTGTTGCCATATTTACATCACCACTTCTGAGAGGTATTTAGATATCTTCTCTAAGAAATCTTTAACATGTTCTTCACAGTTTAAAACTATGAAATCTCTTTCCTCTACATGTTGTAATTTATTAGATTTATTAAGATCTAAACCTAGATCTGTATAATAATTCTGAACCTTTCGATATCCTTCTTCTGTATCATAAATTCTTTGTTCTTCACGAGAATTCAATCTTTCAAGAACTACATCTAGAGGTGGGAGTAGCACAACTGTCATAGAAGGCTTGGGAATAAAAAACCAGTCTTGTTTCTTTCCCCATTCACTAGAACCACTATACAATATTGCAGAATCATACCAACGATCAATTATGTAGACGTTATTATTTAATTCCCTACACCCTGCCAACCAGTTTCCATACATGAGCTCATCCTTGTAAGGTATGAATTCTGGGTGTCCACTTAAAGCCTTCTTCACACATTCCCCAAGAGCATCCTTATAAAATGGTGTTTTAAGGAATTTTACATTAACATTATCTAGCTTCTCTCTTAGAGAATCACACAACCATGTTTTCCCAGCTCCATTAGGTCCCTCTATTGCGATAATTACCATTTCCTAAAACCCTCCTCCATCGTTCTACTTTGATCCGATGAAGAGTCTAACCAGGATGCAAGGCGAGATAGCTTTCGATCTATTACAGAATTAAGCTCTGTATCAACAATACCAAAAATTAACCTGATTTCTGTAGTCACAATTGCAAGATCAGCTAATTCTTCTACGATGTGATTTCTAACCTCCTCTGGTATTTCACCTGAATATCTAAAAGTCTTCATTAGAGCCTGTATGAATTCTGCAGCTTCCTCTGCTGCTATTGGAATCTGTGACTTAGCACCATATGTACCAATCGCTCTCTTACAAACTTCGACCTGATCTTCATTTAAGTTTGAATACATAAAAATCTCCCTTCTATATTTCTCATTTCTGTAAGTTCTTTAGACGATCCTAAATTATTTACTACAGTTTTAGATTGATTAGATAACTCCAACATCTTACGATAGAAACGATTTATTGGAAGTATTAATGGTCTTCGATATTTTATATTGTAAACCATCAATGGAACGCTAGAGTCTAACAACCCTAACGCTACCTCCATCACCTTTTCCAAGATAATGTCATCTTGAATTTTTGTAATTATAAGAACGATATCCGAACTCTTATTCAAGATTAAAGAACGTAACATATTTTCTACTTCAGAAGTAGAGTTCTTACATATGTTGAACATCTCGATAGTGTAAACCAATAAAGCCAAATCATCTAAAATTTTACATTTAGAATGATCTGGTATAATAGGAAAATATTGGTTAGATCCAAATAATTCTTCGTATTCCCAAGTCTGGTATAATTTTTCAGCATCCAGAGTATTTAAGGTTTGTTTAACTAAATCTAAAAGAACCCTAACACGTTTAACCAATTCGTATTGTGTAACCATCTTAGGGTAATAAGACAAATTAAATGCATCTTCTACCAGTTCTAAATCTGGGACTTTATTTAAATCTGGGAAATAACTCAACTCTGCACAATTCTCTATATCCTCAATTTCATGTCTAGTCCCGTCACTTAAAGTATTGACTTTGACAGCATTTAATATCGCAAAATATGAGAATGATATTAACCTTGTCTTACGTGTAACATCAAACTTATTAACGGCATAGGCAAGACCAATTATCGCAGGTCCAACCATATCTTCCACCGGAACCTCTCTTAATTCTGCAAACTTCCTTCTAAAACCATGTAAGATGCTTAAGAGACGTCTACCAAAACTATAGAATAAAGCTTCAAGAGCTTCTCGATCTTGATCCGTCTGATACCTTAATATCAGACGGTTTTCTTCTTCTGCTGAAATCCAAGTTGTTACAGCTGCAAGTCGGTCAAGTATCTCCTTGTTTATTGGATTAATCATGACTCCTCCCCCCACGAAACCCCTTCGTAGAAATCGCACCCACTCGGAACTAGTAATTTAAGAGAATTTGACATTGCGTCATCTAATATTCTCTTGGCAGTGTCAAGATGTTCTACAGGAACTTCAACTAAGACTTCATCATGTATAGCAGCTAAAATCTTACCTCCAATGTCTTGGAATTCTGGATTGTAATGTATCTTCAACATTGCTAACTTAGATTGATCTGCTGCAGAACCTTGGATTCTTGTATTAATTGCTTGTCTCATAGCAGATGAAATACGTTTAGAATTCTTATAGAGTTGGAAGCCTGCCTCTGCATATCTGTCATATGCATCTTTACGATATGGACTACAGATATCTTTACTCAATTCTGCAACCTTAGACGGAGATACGACTGTTCCATCACTATACTTTACTTCGATTTCTGGAAGTTGAATATCACGTAGTCTTCTAACATGTCCTAATTTTGTGTAAGTGTACCCCCACTTCTTAGCATATTCTACACAACTATTTACAAATTGATCAAGTTTTGGATACGCCATTTTAACTGAAGCAATGATGTCTTTCGCTTCTTCAACATGAACCCCTAAATCTTCTGCAAGTGTTCTTTCACCCTTACCATACAATAGAGCCAGAAATACAACCTTAGCCTTTTTACGAGGTTTCCACTTATCGTTCTTCTCATACTCAGCTAAACTCTCTTCATAAGGAATTCCGTATATCCTCTCTACAACTGTAAGATATACGTCTAGACCATCTAAGAATGCTTTAATTAGATTTTCATCCTTAGACCAATCGGCTGCAAGCCGAGGTTCTTGGGATTTAAAGTCTGCCCCAAGAAGTATATTCCCAGGACGAGCCACATACACATGTCTAAATCCTTCAGCAGGAATATTCTGCATATTCGGATTCTTAGATGAAAGTCGATAAGTATCTGTCGCACATGTTTGGTATGAACCATGGACAGCACCATCTCCACTATTAACCCAATTATCTCTCAAAGTATACACAAATGTACTGAGAAGATTTTCCATATGTCTGCTTTCAACGATCGCTTTACTAAAGGAAATCTTGTCTGCAAAACCAATAAGTGCATTCTTATCGGCTGTTCTTTTACCTTTAGGTGGCTTTAATTTAAGAACGTCATAAAGAAGGCAGAACATTTCTGGACTAGACGATACATTAATTCCTTCATTTCTTAATGGGCACTTTGGATTAGATAGACGATATTCTTCAATTTGTGGTAGAAGCTTCTTGTATTCTTCCTGAACTAACTTATCAGCTTCAATCTTCTTTTGTTCGTATTTTACCTGGAGTCTGTAAAGAGCTTCCTTATCTATCGCCATACCATTCATCTGCATACTAACAACTACATCCACAAGTGGCATTTCCACAGTCCAAAAAGCATTAACTGCATACTTCCAGTGTGGGATATCTTTTTGTGTTTCATTAAATTCTGGTGTATCAGGAATAAAGTACTTTACCAGATTTTTAAATATAACCAAAGTCATATATGGGTCAAAAGCTGCATAAGGAGCAACTTCCTCTGGTGTATGTTCTCCGAATGTACCTGGAGTAAACAATTCTTTAAAAGATGCAGTTTTCTTTGTACCAGCAAACTTACTGTATTGATATTTTAGAGTATGTGATTCTTCATTATCATAAAGCTGCGATGCAATCTCTGTATCAAAATAAGATTTTAATCTTACTCCAAAAGTAAAATCAACCATTGTCAAATCAAATATTGCATTATGGAATATTAACTTACAATCTGAATTCCTTAATGCCTCAAAGAATTTCTTAAACGCTTCAAGGGACAGATTGTTTTTTGTACGCTTATGAAGGTAAGGTATATATACAGCCGAATCTTCTGAATAGCACAAACCAACCCCTACAACCTTATCTCTACAGTTAAATACACCAGTTGTTTCCGTATCTATCGCCAATACTCCAGCTTCCAATGCTTTTGGTAAATATGTAAACAACTCTAGATCATGCTGTATTACTCTGTAATCTGTAAAGCCTATCTCACTTCTAATCCTCTCTGCATTTATTGCAGAATTTATTTGAAGTGTGGTGTCAGATATAATCTTCTTTGGTAGGTTAATCTTCATTTAGCATCTCCTTTCTAGCCTTAAGACAGGCTTTTAGAATTTCATCTAGATTCTCTTTACAATACTTTTGATATGCAGATCTTGGATGTGCTAAATAATAGAAAGCAGGGTTATATTGAAACTTAATTACTAAATCCTCTCTCAAATTAACGACACCCCCATTATTTCTTAATAAAGAAAATACGAGACAGAATAATGTGTAATTAGAAACTTGGTTTATAGCTTCAATTTCTAAAGCATCAGTTATGTCTTTCTGTGTTACACCACAGAACTCCATACACCTTTCTATACTATCCAAAGAACAATAAGATGTTGTTGATCTCCCAAAGTCCTCTATTCTAACTTTCTGGTCAACTACAGGATATTTAAGATTCTTAATAATCACACTTTCTGTAGCTTCCTCATAGATTGGAATTCTTACACCACCATCTACCTCTTTAGAGAGTTCCAATAGAGGATCGATAGATAATAAACTAATATCTGCATGAGGAAGTATTTCCTGAAGCTTTGTATTTGGTACATCCTTAACGAAAGGTGAGATATCAGAAATCAACAGTCGTTCTTGTTCATTTACTGGTATATTAAAAGGGTAGAAGAATTGGGAATGTCGAAGAGCACCCCTTTCAACCTGATCCACACTTCTATTGGCAACTCTCGGCGTTCTTACTGCTGTAGGTTGATACACAGGACTAGGTTTAGGCTCGACTTTTGACTTAGTAACCACTCCACCACTTTCTTTAGAGCTATATTGTTTTGAACGTAATTCTATAAATATTGTCCCAAACTTATCATAATCTGAACCACATATATCAATAATATCTTTTGCAAGTACTCTTCGAGTTGAAGTTAAATATTTCTTCAATTCTTTATATGTAGAAGCAATTTTGACCTTTGTATAAACGTAAAAAGCTGCAAACATCTCTGAGTTTTTAAGACGTTTTAATATGTCTAAGACTTTTTCGTCTTCATCATCCAGTTCTATCCCTGTACCTTCAAGGATTAAGTTTTCCATTCAGCACCTCCAAATATACCTTCCATAGGATGTTCCTTATTAATTATGATGTAGGAAGGGTTTTCACTATCATAACGCAAAATCAAGTGATTTTGAATTGGATACCTCTCGAAAACCATAATTTCAGAAACAAATTCATTTAAAATACCCAAGGCTTTAGAAGAGAAATTCGAGCACACAGTATGGAATACACACTTATGTTCCACCATCTGTCTCAATAATGAAATTTCCCGTAGTTCATACCCAAAGGCTGAATGGACTACATAAAGTAATTCATGATATTCTTGCCATAAGGGAATTAAATTATCATTTCGTAAAGAACCCTGTAAAGCTGTTTTTAATAAATCTCTATATTCAGATAGGTATAGAGGTTGGTAACTTAAAATTTTTCTGGCTCCATATTTAGAAATCTTGCTATTGGTTAATAAATCTAAACAGAGTTCCTCTCTCTTTATCTCAACATCTCCACAGAATCTATGTTGTTCCATAGCTCGACTTGATACGCCAATTCTGCTTAATGCTTCAATATTCTTTACCTTAGGAGAATGTTTATTTGTATCCACTTTAATACCACCTTTCTGCTTAAGCTTAACGCAAGAAAATCAAACTTTCTGAAATTAATTTGGAGATTAAGTGGTAAAATGTTGCTAAATAAGTCGAAATAGGAATTTGTAGATTTTCCGTAAACAAGAAATCCTGTAACCATAAGAATCTGCTATATTCTATTTAAATGATATAGGATTTCTGCTTATTTTTGGAAGGTACACCTTATTATAAGTTAATAATCAGTTAATAATGCAGTTAAAGCAAGTTAAAAGAGACTTCGCTGTAGCTCGTCTGTAAGTATATTATTTTTAAATTATTTATGGTAAAGAAATTATGAGGTCTGTTGCGTTAAGTTACTGGAAAGGAGTGAAAAAGATATGTATGAACTTTTGAACCAACTAAATATGGACGGTTTGATAAAC
>CAYPIB010000097.1:0-9444 GCA_964410675.1 uncultured Roseburia sp. | reverse complement strand
AGTTGGACCGATTGCTAATCGTACAGCTCATGCCAGTTTTGAATTGGATGGAGTTATGTATCGGCTTGATAAAAACGATGGCGAAAATAATCTGCATACACATCATGAGAAAGGACTTCATAAACGTATTTATTCTGTCAGCACCGATGAAGAAGCAAATAGTGTAACTTTTACAACATCAATGAGCGATGGAGAGTTAGGGCTTCCGGGAAATCGAGAATTTTCTATTACATATGCATTGACTGCTGACGATGCCTTAGAAATTGATTATAAGGGTACAACAGACAAAAAGACTGTGATGAATCTTACCAATCACTCTTACTTTAATTTAAAAGGACATAATCAAGGTAATATTTTAAATGAAAAGTTATGGTTAAAGGCTGACGGGTTTACCGAAGTAGCAGCGGGTGCGATTCCAACCGGAGCTATTATTGAAGTGAAGGGAACGCCGTTTGATTTTACGAGTCTTACAGTTATTGGGGATCATATTCAGGATGATGATGAGCAGCTAAAAATTGGTAAGGGATATGACCATAATTTTGTAAGTGGTATTGAAAGCGGTACTTTGAGCAAGGTTGCAATGGTAGTAGATGAAGCGGCCGGAAGAACGATGGAAGTTTATACTGACCTTCCGGGAGTTCAAATTTATACCGGTAATAATATTGGCGAACATACGGGAAAAGGCGGTGCAGTGTATAATTCACGTTCGGGATTAGCATTAGAAACTCAGCACTATCCCAATAGTATAAATGAGAAGAGCTTTCCGCAGCCAATCGTTACACCGGATATGCCTTATGAGGCGACAACTGTATATAAGTTTTTATAATTTTTTTTGTAAGATAAATGGAAATTGCTGTAGAATCAAAAGCGTTATAATGTTATAAAGAGATAAAAAAAGACAGTCTATGTTGCACTGTCTTTTTTTGTGCCTTTTAACGTCGAAATATTTTAAGGACAAGCTGACAGAAAAGGATAAAAACAGTCATTACTTATATGGTATAAACAGGGTAAATAAAAAAATAAAAGGCGGCGAGAGCATGATAGAAATTGTTAAAGAGGAGACCATGGAGGAAAGAGAAGCAAGACGGGGCCGGGAGGATAGCGGAGGATTACCTAAAAATATCCGACAGATTGGTGAATGCGACAGCTTTGAACGAATATACATAGAAGATTATGTCATGACCCATATGAAACAATTGGCAGCTTATGGGGATGAAACTCCAAAGGTATTAATTTTATATGGAAGCAGAAAAATGGTTGACGGAATGCTTATCTGGTTTGTCAGCGGGGTCATACAGGCTGAGGTAATTGACCCGTTCATGGAAAAAATAGTGTTCGATGAAAAAGCTTGGAAACAGATTAACGATGCGGCTGGAACATATTATAATAATTTATCAGTAGTTGGATGGGCATTGCTTAGAAAAAATTTAGATTCTTATTGGGATAATAAAATTATTGGAACCCACCGGGAATTTTTCCGGGTAGATCAAAAAATATATTTTGAATATATTATGAATGAACGTATTGAAAATATGTATCTTTTTGAAGAGGGAAAAATGGAAAAGCAGCCGGGTTATTATATTTACTATGATAAAAATGAGGCAATGCAGAATTATATGCTTTCTCATAAAGAAATAGAGATACCGGCGGATGGGGATGCGCCGGATAAAGAATTGGAGCCGGAGGTAGATCGAGCAGCAAGACATTTTAGAAGTATCGTTCAAGAGAAAAAGGAACAGATACATAAAAAAAATACAACGACACTTTTATATGGGACAAGCGCAATACTCGTCATGGTTATTATGGTCATAGGTATTACTATGCTTAACAACTATGAAAAAATGCAAAATATGGAAAAAGTTTTGTATCAAATATCAGGAAAAATAGAGGAAGAAAATGAAGTTGCAGCCGCCGATAAGCCCCAGGCGGAAAAAGTACAAGCAGTAGATAATGATGCAGCAGAAAGGAGTGATGATACAGCAAAGCCTGAGACGGTGGAGACCGTAGCGATGCAGCAGGACGAGCAGGCATCGAATCAGCAAGAGGATAATGCACAGATACCTGCCGAGCAGTCGGATACTGCTGCAGATATGAATCAAGACAGCGATCAAGTCGAGACTGGCACCGAAGCCGGCAAACAAGAAAATCAAGAAACTGCTCAAAACGAAGAACAACAGACTATGGAGGAAGATACTCAAACGGAAGGTGATGCTACTGCACAAGGAGATCAGACCGAAGCACCGGCAGATAATAGTGATGCAGAGGCAGCATCGGCAAATGAAAGCAGTCAAAAAACGGAAACGACTTCACCTTGGACATATACTATTAAAAGGGGTGATACTTTAGTTAAAATAAGTTACCGCTATTATGGAACCGGAAATATGGTAGCAAAAATTTGTGAGCTCAATAATATTCAAAACATGGACAGCATTCTCTATGGTGAAAAAATCTTGCTTCCATAGAATTGATGTATGTTATAAATATAAATTCCTTTACAAAGTATCAGGGTCTTAGAGTTAATTACTCTAAGACCCTATTTTTGTGTATATAGGATAATTTGTAAATATATCCACCATTTTATAAGAGATTCAAAAAAAGTAAACCATTTTGTAAAATAGTTCACTTATATAAAATCCTCTATATGCTAATATTTAAGCAGTTATGAGTAATGAACCCAAAGATTTTTAGTACTATTCATAAAATGGGAGGTGAAATTAGGGAAATTATGGTTACCAAAGAAGGTAAGAAATTAAATGGGAAGGGAAGCTGTATATTAGTTGAGTTTTATTAAGGAGGAAACAATCGAAATGAAAAGTATAAAGATGAAAAGAATTTACGCATTTATGCTGGCATTGGCGCTCATTATTAGTTCTTTCTCAATGCCGCCAATCATAGTAAATGCTGAGACGGCGCCGGAAGCAAGCGATAATTACGGCGAGGATTTTACGGTTAAGGTAAAAAGTGTTTTGAATGAAAAGTATTTGCAGTTGAGTGAAGTATCAAAGGTAACGGAGGATATAGTAACGTTTAGTGCAGAACAGGATGCAACAGGAACCAATCTAAAAATGGCATATGGCGAATCCCCCAATGTGAACTTTACTGTAAATGGTCTTTATCTTGGTGAGAGTTATGGCTTAGGAACAGAAGGTCCCGGAGGTGGTATTTATACGGTTGATAAAATCGGTGGATGGGAATCTGTTCGTATGGAGCCACAGGGAGACGGAACAATTGCACTTAAAAGTAATCGTACTCCGGAAAATTATTTGTGCGTGAATGAAGCCGGTCAATTGGTAGTGTCAGCCGCGCAGATTCCCGGTCCAGCAGAAAAGTTTATTATCGAAACGGATGCAGTGCCAAAGGCAGTAGATGGAACTGGAATTACATTTACAAATACTACGGATGATTCTGTAACCATATCGTGGGATGCACTACCGATTGACTGTGTTTTTACAGGATATGAAGTATACCGAGCAGCTGCAGACGATGAGGAATTAGACAGCAAAGAAAATCGTGCAGCTTCAGATAGTAATAATCTCGAAGATGCTGTTCATGAAGCTGATGTTTCCGAAAATGCTGTTTCGGAAAACGGTGTTTTAGAGGATACTGTTTTCGAAGATACTGATTCTATCAATGATGATTTACAATCTCTGAATGCAGCTGCCCTTGAGGGGTTTGAAAAGGTTTGTGATGAAACAACAGCAACCTCTTTCACCGATACAGGTCTTGAAAAGGGTACCATCTATAAATATTATGTAAAAACAGTAAATGGCGAGAGTCCTGAAAATGTAAGCACATTAGCAACGATTACAACACTGGCTGGTCCCCCTCCCGGAGAAGTTGTGTTGTCAATCGTTGAAACGGACGGCGTTCTAAAGCTTACGTGGAATGAGGCAGACAGAGCTGCTAAGTATGATGTTTTTAGAGCAAGCAGTAAATTTGGTGAATATGAGGAAATTAAGACCGATATAGAAGAAACTACATATACAGAAAATTTATTGGAAAGCGGTGTTTCTAAGTACAGCTATTACAAAATACAGCCTAAAAATGAAACCTCTATTGGTCAGTTTTCTGAGCCGGTATCGCTTGAAACCGAATTGTTTGGTGAAAATATTGCTATTTTTGCTGAAGAGGATTCAAGAGATGATATCAATAATACATTAGATTCATTTTTTAAGGTGCAGAGAAATGGAGAGTTTAGTGACTATCGCTATGCGGCATATTTTAAGCCCGGTGATTATACGGATATTAAGACAATCCAAGTAGGATATTATACCCATATCGGCGGCTTGGGAAAAACTCCATATGACGTAGTGATATCAAATGTGGAGACTCCGGCGGACGAACGCTTTAAGCCGGGAGGATATTACGGAGACTGGGATAACTATGGAAAGGTAAATGCTACCTGTACTTTCTGGCGTTCTGCAGAAAACTTTACCGTAGCGGGGACCTCAGGCCAAAGAACCGGAGACGGTATTTGGGAAAGATGGAATGGCGAAGATTTTAACTGGGGTGTATCACAGGCCGCACCGTTAAGAAGGATAAATGCATTAAAGAATACACAGCTTCAGTGGAATTATGGACAGGCGAGCGGCGGCTTTATTGCGGACAGTCTGTTTGCAACAACTCCACAGCAAGGTTCACAGCAGCAGTATTATCAAAGAAACTCTGAAATTACCGATGCAAAGGATACGGGTTCCGCTGCAGATGCCGGATGGAATGCCGTATATCAAGGTATGAAGGCAGATTTTGGCCCGTTAACAGTGTCGTCAAACTGGGGCGGGAAACGAGAGGTTAACGAGCAGGGGCTCTACAATCAGTGGGGTAATGTAACTAATATAAAGGATACTCCTGTTATAAGGGAAAAGCCGTTTTTATATTTTGATCAAGATGCCGATGAATATAAAGTTTTTGTTCCGACATTAAGAGAAAACCCGACCGGTAAGAGTTGGTCAGAGAGCAGCATGGGAGCTGGAAAATCGGTATCCATTAAAGATTTTTATATTGTAAAAGAAAATGTTGATACATCGGCATCCATTAATGCCGCTTTAAATCAAGGGAAGCATTTGTTTTTTACTCCCGGATTTTATTATCTGGATGCGCCTATTCATGTAAAGAATGCAGATACCATTGTACTGGGAACCGGATATGCTACATTAACCCCAACACTTAAAAATCCAAAGGGAGCTATTTTAGTAGATGACAAAGAAGGCATTACCATTGCCGGATTTTTATTGGACGCACATAATAGTTCTGATTATTTAATTAAAGTTGGTAATAAAGACGTTCATCAGGATCATTCTGATAATCCTATTTTATTAGCTGATTTATTCTTTCGTGTAGGTGGTTTTATTGATCATAATGTTCATGTAGATGCTGCACTAGAAGTAAACAGTGATGATGTAATCGGAGATCATTTCTGGATATGGAGGGCTGATCATGGTGCCGGTGTAGGCTGGTATCGCAATACATCACCAAATGGTGTGATTGTAAATGGTGATGATGTTACATTTTACGGACTGATGGTTGAACATTTCCAGGAGTATCAGGTTTTATGGAATGGTGAGAATGGAAAGACTTTCTTCCTTCAGAATGAAACCCCATATGATGCACCGGTACAAGAGGCATATATGAGCCACGGCGGTACTGTTAACGGTTATTCAATTTATAAAGTAGCAAATAGCGTAGAACATCATTTTGCAACAGGGCTTGGAATGTATGATGTATTTATCAACAATTATAAAGACCAAACAAAACAACACGGAATTGAAGTTGGAGGCGAAAAATCTGCAATTACAATAGCCAATGCGATTGAAGTTCCTCATAAGCCGGATGTGGTTATTGAAAATGCCTGCGTAGTTTGTATTTCTGATGATGATAGGGCGCCGCATGGTATTGAAAATATTATTAATGGCGTAGCAGCGGGTACCTCCATGCTTGATATCGGGCAGAGACAGCAGATTGTACAGTTTGTAAATGGTACAGCGACAATTGTAGAGGACGAAGCTGCAGACGGTGCAAAGCAGTTTGACGATGTACCTGCAGTTGTTAAAACAGAGTTAGAAAAGATATACAATAAAATGAAGGATGTTAAGAATCAGGGATATGATCCGGATGCATGGGAGTACTTCGAGATAATATTGAACGAAGCAAAGGATGCATTAGCAAATGATGATGTGTCCCAGTCGAAAGTAGATCGTACTGTCAGAGAGCTGACGGAGGCATATGAAGCACTTTCAATAATACTAAACAAGGCTCAGCTTCAAGCGTTATATGATCAATACAAGAATACGCAGAACAACGGATATACAAAGGCAAGCTGGGATGAATTCCAGAAACAGCTTACAAATGCAAAAAATATCCTTGATGCGGCAGATTTGTTCCAACCAGAAGTAGACGCAGCAAGAGCCGCGCTGGAAACATCTTACAAGGCTTTGTTAAAGGATGAGCCGGAAACGCCAAAGGCTGTAAAGGCTGTAAAAGTAAGTTTGGATAAGACTGAGATTGATAAGATGTTTGTCGGTGATAAAGTAAAATTAACAGCGACTGTGACGCCTGCCGATACTACGAATAAGACGGTCAAGTATATGTCCTCCAATGAAAAGACGGCTGTCGTAAGCAGCACCGGAGAAATTACGGCAAAAGGAGCAGGAACAGCTAAGATAACTGTTTCGACAACGGATGGAAGTAATAAAACAAGTACATGTACCGTTACTGTATATGCAAAAACAAATAAGCTTACTGTTACAGCGGTAGGTTCTGCAACGAATCAAAAGGCAGCAAAGCTATATGTAGCAAAGGGTAAAAAAATAACTCTTAAGTCACAAGTAACTCCTAAGGGAACACTGAGCGGTGTAAAATATAAGACTGCAAACAGTAAAATTGCGACCGTTTCAAATAAAGGAGTTATGAAAGGAAAAAAAGCTGGAAAAACTAAGATTACAGTTACTTCTGCAGACGGATTTAAGAAGCGGATTATTAGTGTTACAGTAACAAAAAAGCAGACTAAGGTTAAGAGTCTTAAATTAACAAGTAAGAAGTCACTGAAAATGAAAAAAAAGGCGGTACAGCAGATAAAGACTAAGGTAGCACCGATATCTACAACATATCGCGTGAAATACAAATCAAATAAGAAATCGGTTGCAACAGTAGATGCAAACGGAAAGATTACCGCGAAAAGGGCTGGAAAGGCTAAAATTACTGTGACCTGCGGCAGTAAAAAGAAGACGATTCATGTTACTGTAAAATAGTCGTAAGTATTCAAATAAACTTATAGATAGATAAATCCGGGAGGCTGATTGCAATCATTTGTCTTCCGGATTTTTTGTCTTATTTGCAGTCTATATAATTCTTTAGCGTGAAAAAATATTGCTTCCATAAGAATTGATTTATGTTATAATTGTCCATATGATTAAAAACAAGGACTATGTTACGTCGTGTTTGAATTAAGGAGAACGCATATGGCAAAAATTGTGCTGGCGGTGAAAGATTTCTTTTCTGGAGCTTCCGATACATATAAAGATAAGATTTTTAAACATAAATTAAAAATATTATATCGAATTTTATTAATACTCGCATTAGTAATGGCAGGCATTGTTACGGTTAAGCTAAGAATGGATAATCGTGTCTATACAGGAAGTGAAGTACTATCGGAAATGGAGATAGAAACTTCTGAAAATGGAATTTATGAAAACTATAATGGAAATATACTTGTTTATAGTAAGGACGGTATTTCTGCTTATGACAAAAAAGGAACCAGACTTTGGAATCAGCCGTATCAAATGCAGAGCCCAATCGTTAAGACGGCAGGAGAGTATGTAGTAGCAGGTGACTATAAAGGAAGCACAATTTATGTCATGAATACATCTGGACTAGTCGGTGAAAATAATACCAGCATGCTTATTCAGGATTTGTCTATTTCACCGAAAGGAGTAGTAACAGCACTATTAGAAAAGGACAGCAGTACGATGATTAATATTTATAGTGCTGATGGAAAAAACAAAATTGCTGGTATTACAACATCAATGAGGGACAGTGGATATCCAATTGCGTTCAGTATGTCCCCGGACAATACTAAGTTGGCAGTTTCTTATTTGAAGCCAAAAGGAGGACAGGTTAACAGCAGTATTGCTTTTTACAATTTCGGCGATGTTGGACAAAATGTATCGAATAAACTTGTCAGTGGTTTTGATTTCGAAAAAAATATAATTCCTTATGTTCAATATACAAACAATAATACTGCAGTTGCAGTTGCAGACAGTGCTCTGCTGATTTTTCATGGGAAGCAAATTCCGGCAAAGGATATTGAACAGCCATTAGAAGAAGAGGTGCAAAGTATTTTTTGCAGTGACGATTTCATTGCGCTTGTTTTTAATAATACAGTGTCTAAAATAAAATATTCAATTGATATTTATGATATGAATGGCAAAAAGCAGGGGAATATTTTAACGGATATGGAATATGATAATATTCTATTTAACAAAAATGACATTATTATATATAATGAAAGCAAGCTGCAAATATTTAATAAAAAGGGTGATTCTAAATATGATGGCAGTTTAGGGGAAAATATTGGCTTCTTACTTCCTACGGAAAATAGAAATAAATTTTTAATAGGGCAGGGCAATAAACTAAAGCACATAAGTTTACGATAAGGAAAGAAAAATGAATGGATTATTAATGATTGTAATAGTAGTTCTTGCAGCGTTTTCGCTAGGCGGAATGATGACCGGATTTGTAAAAACTATATTTAGGCTTGCCATCAATATTTTAGCTTGGATTATTGGGATTATGATTACGCCGCATATCAGCAGCTTTTTATTTAAAGACATACTAAGCGGTAATGGCCAGCTTATAAATCATATTACTATTTTTGTTATAATATTTGTACTGCTTAATATTGTTTTCCTTATTATATCAAAATCATTAGACATAATTACGAAGCTTCCAATTTTAAAAACAATGAACCGTTTTCTGGGATTTGTAACCGGATTTATCGAAGGAATTTTAGTTTTGTGGATTATGTTTGCTATTTTCTGGGCAATAAAAGAAACAACTTTTGGAGAATCTATGCTGCTAATGATTAATCAAAATCAATTCCTTTCGTTTTTATATCAGAATAATTTAGTTTTACATATTATACAAGATATGTTTAAATAGGGAATTTTTGGATAAACTATTTATGTTTAAAAATTTGATAAAGAAACTTGTTGGAAATTGTTGACAAAGAGAAATACGAATGATAATATATAGTTCCACGACAAAAGCCGTGAGACAAGAAATAAAAAAAGTTAAAAAAAGTGTTGACTTAGGTAACAAAACGTGATATTCTATCAAAGTTGCCTGTTAAACCGAGCAACACAAAAAAGATTTCAAACACTAAGAAATCAAACAGATCCTTGACAACTAAACAGCAATGCAATCTTGAAATTCTAACAGAGAAATTCA
>CAYPIB010000096.1:0-9774 GCA_964410675.1 uncultured Roseburia sp. | reverse complement strand
CATAATAAGGGAACATAAGCATCATACATCCAAGTACCTGCATAATCTCTTCGCGTCTAAAAAACATATCCGAGCGAGGAGAATAAACATGTATTTGATTCGCTTCCAAAAAATTTGCAAGTGAAGTCACTCGCTCATGTTTTACGGAATTAAATAAAAATGCAAGCTGATTATAGTCTGTAATCTTATCAGAATCCTTTAACTGATTAATAAAATTTAAAATTTTCTCATGCCACTCATCCACATCATCTTTGCTCGATAATCTAACTACACAAGGGCTATTAATTTTACTTTTTTCATGTGGTTCTATTTTTTTAGAATATCTATATTTATTCCAGGCAAATTTAAAATTGCTTCCTGCTGTAGTAACCATCCACTTATTATAAAAATCAACAATATCACTATCCGAGCGATAGTTTATGACCAATGGAATAATCTTGCACTTTCCCTTTTCAAATTTTGAAGGGAACTCCAAAATATTTCTAATTGTAGCACCTCTGAAACGATACAAGCCTTGGTCATCGTCCCCAACAACACAAATGTTTTCATGTAGGCCAAGTAGAAAAACTATTTGTTCCTGAATATAATTAGTATCTTGATATTCATCAACCATAATATACTTGATATTACTTCGAAGTTCTTCTAGAACGTTAGTATTCTCAATTAGTAATCTAAAGCATTCCGTCTGTATTGCTGAAAAATCAATTAAATTTTCCTCTGCAAGCATCATTTGATATTCATTTACTATTTTTGCAAGTGAGGAAATCTCAATATCTGAATCTGCTTTCATGGATTCAATATCAACAAGTTCTTCTGTCAAATTATTAGATAGCTCACAAATGGCTTGAGCCCACTTCCACGCTCCCCCCTTAGGCATGACAACATCTATATTCGGGATATTTCTAAATCTATGAATTTCTCTAAAGACCATATACTGCTGGTCAAAAGTGTCCAACAATCTATAATTTTTCTTTAAGCGCGTATATTCCAGGTGGTCCTTGATAATTCGAAGACAAATAGAATGGAACGTACCAACATACATATCATTAACGTTTAATGATATATTTCTGTTTGCAAGTTCATTCGTAATACGAGTAATCAATTCTTTAGCAGCTTTTTCAGTAAATGTTGCTATAAATATTTCCTCAGGACTAACGCCTTTTTCTTCAATTAAATAGATTGCCCTTTGAACCAAAGTATAAGTTTTTCCAGTACCAGGGCCCGCAGTTATAAGAACAGGTCCATCTGTAGTAGAAATAGCGCATCTTTGGCCCTCGTTGGAATTTCCAAAGTCAAACATTTCCTCCCTCCAATCCTAGTTATACTTAGAATATTTGCATTTAGTGCCTATTGATTTCCTATTGATTTCACCTAACTTAATCTTACCATATTAGGTGTCCCATAGTTAGGACTTGATATACTTTCCGGATTTAATTCTTTTATCTGCTGGTTTTACAGCATCCTTTGGAATGGCCCATGTATTACCAAATTTCGTAGTCCCTTCTATCATTCCTTCATTGCAGATGGTCTGTACCCTTCTAACTGACAGGTCCCATTTTTCTGCTGCTTCCTTGATAGTCATAAATTCCATATTTTTCACCTCATAAAGTTATAAAATACGACTTTTTCCTCTACCATATATTATAAGCGTTAAGGCGCCGAAAATCAATATAAAATAAGAGGGGGGTAAACCATTCGCGGACTACCACGCTGCCGATACTATTCCGGCGCACGTGCTCTAGTCATACACGAATAATTTACCCCCCTCTTAAAAATCAGGTTCTATATACATATTTTCCTGCTAAAAACACAGGTACATATTTTTCATATAATGCTGTAAATCCGACAAAACCGCTACCTACGTGATAGCAAGCAAACCGTCTCAACGTGCCCCGTATGCCCAAACTGATCCACCCCTCTAACTCTCACCAGTTCATACCCATTCCCCGCCAGATATTTCAAATCCCGTGCAAGCGTCGCGCTGTCACAGCTCACATACACAATCCGTTTCGGTTCCATCTTAACCATCGTTTCCAGGCAAGCCGCATCGCATCCCTTTCGTGGCGGATCAACAACAATTACATCTGCACATACCTTTTCACCTGAATGCCCTCTTTCATATTCGGCATAATATTCCGGCAGAACCTCCTCTGCCTTTCCAACGATAAACTCCGCATTCTCCATGCCGTTTAACTTGGCATTTTGCTTTGCATCCTCAATTGCCTGAGGCACAATTTCCACACCATATACCTGCTTTGCTTTTTGAGCAAGAAAGAGTGAAATAGTACCAATACCGCAATACAAATCCCATACAGTCTCATTTCCGGTTAAGCCAGCATACTCAAGAGCCAAACCATATAACTTTTCTGTCTGTACCGTATTAACCTGATAAAACGACAAAGGCGAAATTTGAAACTTAACCCCGCCGATATGATCAGTAATATAAGAATCTCCATACAGCGACTTGATCCTTTGCCCCATAATCACATTTGTATTTTCCGTATTGATACTCAGACAAATACTTTTAATTTTCTTCGTTATCTTGCCTTCCTGCTGCCCCTTCCGTATCCCTTCCATATGCTCCGCCAAGTTCATCTCCGGAAAATCCCCCGCACACTCCTCTAAGTTCTTCCCCGGTAACTCCTCCGCATGCTCCGGCAATTTCCCCGCATGTTCCTCCAAGTTCAACCCCGGCAATTCCTCCGTATACGCCGCCAAGTTCCCCCCAGACACTCCATCCACTTTATACCCCGTCAAATCAATTAAAAGCAATTCTTCCACAAACTCCTCTGCCCCTGGCAGGCTCTTTCCATTTATCACAAGGCAGACCATAATCTCTCCGGTACAAAAGCCGGAGCGAATTAATACATGCCTAACCAGCCCCGTTCCATCGGCTTCATTATAAGCAGAAATCTTATTCTTTTTCATAAAGGATAAAACATATTCTAGAATTGCCTCATTTTCAGACGGTCCTAAAAAGCACCTTGTATTTGCAACAATAGAATGCGTACGCCCCGCATAAAAACCAGCAATCAGATTCCCTTCTTTATCCGTTCCAATGGGATATTGCGCCTTATTGCGATAATGGTAAGGATTCTCCATGCCTACAATCGGCTCAGTCACCTGCTCTAAAAGCTCCTCGGAAAAGCCACCGATCCGCATAAGATTATTGTAAATTTTATTCTGCTTCCATTCCAGCTGCTTTTCATAATCCATTGCCTGAATCTGACATCCGCCGCACTGCTTGTGGAATGCACATTTAGGCTCTACACGAAAAGAAGAAGGTGTAAGCACCTTCTCTAGCTTTCCAAACGCATAATTCTTTTTTGCCTTCATAATCTTGACCGAAACAACATCTCCGATAATCGCATCTTTAATAAAAATAGGATACCCATCGATTTTACCGATGCCCTCGCCCTCAGCGCCCAAATCTTCGATTGTAACTGTCAAAACATCATTCTTCTTAAATACTGCCTGCTCCATTAAATCACCGTAGCCTTCACATTGGACTCAAATAAACGATTGTATCCAAGCCATCCTGTTTCATTTGTTCCTTCTAACAGCTCTGTAAAAGTCTGTATTTTTGCATCTGTGTTATCTGCAAAGTTCAGTGCGGTTGCCTCAATAATTGCCGGCTTCTTTGGCGATCCATATTCATATTCCCCATGATGAGCCAAAATACAGTGCTTAATTTGTGATTCAATCGATGTCGGAAATTCCGGAATCAGCTTAACCTTATCACTCACCATTTCACAACCCATGACAATATGCCCTAAGAGCTGCCCCATATCGGTATAATCATTCTCCGGAAACAATGACAGCTCTTTTACTTTTCCAATATCATGCAGCATCGCACAGCAAATAAGCAGGTCCTTATTTAAAGCCGGATATGCTGTTACATAATAACAGCAAAGCTTTGTTACACTTAACGTATGCTCCAGCAAACCGCCGACAAATCCATGATGGACGGACTTTGCCGCTGATGACTGTTTAAATGCCTTGATAAACGCAGCATCCTCAACAAAAAATTTATTCAAAAGCCCTTTTATATAAGTATTTTCTACTTCTTCAATTAAAGCAAGAAGCTCTTCAAACATTTCATCTATATTTTTCTTGCTGACCGGAAGATAATCCGCCGCATTGTATTCACCTTCCTGACACTTGCGGACACGCTTTACATTAATCTGCTTTGCACCCTGAAAAGCATTCACCTCACCATATACTTCAATATAATCAAGTGAATCAAAATCATCGATTCCGGCATTGTTGGGATCCCATATTTTGGCATCGATCGTACCGGTTTTATCCTGCAAAATAACATTTTCATATGGCTTTCCGTTTTTTGTTACAGCTGACTGCTTAAACTTACATAAATAAATATCAAATACTCTGTCGCCCTCATTATAGTCCTGAATAAATTTCATCTTTTTGTCCTGTCCTTTTCTGCTTTATCGCAATTTTATCTATTTTCAACAAGTGATACCGAAACTTCCAGTGGTATATACTCACTTCCGTTGTAGCGCATAATGTGCAATATAACCGTATCACCCGGCTTCTTTGCAAAGATTGCCTCTTTGTATTCACGATAAGATTTGATTTCATTCTCATCAATTTTAATAATTACATCATTACTCTTAATACCCGATTCCATTGCCGGTGACTGCAAGGCTGCTTCACTGACATAAGCGCCGTAAGGCATTGCTAAGCTCTCATGTGCCTCTTTTGTTACATCCTTTCCAATAATGCCTGCATAAGCAAGTGTTTCACCATTAGAAAATTTCTCAATCATATTCGTTAAATCGGAAATGCCAAAAGCCGAAAGTATTTTTCCATTTTCATTTTGATCTTCCGTAGAATTGTTTGTAATAATACCTAAAACCTCTCCGGCTAAATTAATAAACACACCACCGGAATTTTCATTACCATACATATCAGAATCTAACATTCGATAAATGCTGTCGGCCAAATTAACGGTACCTGATGTGGAAGTAATAATTCCATACGTTACAGAGCCGCTTTTCCCTTGGGGACTTCCGATTGCAATAACGGGTCTGCCAATAATGCGTCCGTTATTTGAATTTCCCAGGCTGGCAACTGCAATGCCGGCCTTTTCTTCGTCACTGAATCCAGCATATTTAACTCCAAAAATTCCCAGTCCGGTCTGCTTGTCAACTGCCTTTAAAGCTGCCGGTTCCGTTTTTCCATTTTTAAAAGTAACATGATATTCATCCACTTCCTGTGATTGGTTAGTTTCGGCTAATATTAAATATTCCACTTCATTATCGGCAACAATAACACCGGTTAAATCATTTTCATTCTCAAATACTCCTTGCAGCCAGTCGGAATTCTGTGTCGTACAAGTGACCTTAACCATATATTTTGAAGCGGAATTGGCAATCTCATAGAGTTTGTCATAAATACCCTGATATTCCTCAACGGTAAATTCGCTCTCCGTTTCCTGATTCCCGATTTGCTGTAAAATATTAGCTTCCATTTCTTCTTGCAGGGAATCCTCAGTCAGCATCTCCTCCGGGAGTGTTTCCTTTTCTTCCTCCGGAAATTCTACCTTGGTAATTTCTTCCGGATACAGCTTGTTGCTTATAACCGGCTCCAATACCAAAAAAGTAAAGCATGCCACAAGCCCAAAGACAACTGCTGAAAAAGCAGTAATCACTGTCCTGCGAAATAATTTTTGTTTATTAACAGGACGCTCCTTAATCGTCTCCCTTATAAAGGAAAAATCAGAATCGGCCCTGCTGTTAACTTTATTTTCTTCCTTTTTCTCTTTCTCGTTCCATTTTTTCATTCTCTTCACTTGACCCTTAAATACACTTTTTATAACTAATCACAGTATATCGAATCCCCCCATTCTTGTAAAGCGCCGTAGTAATTTTTTCGCATTTATGATATACTCACACTGTATAATTTCTATATTTTGAAATGCCTAAAGCAATAGATTTGAGAGGATTATTATGAACGAAAAAGCACTCCGTACATTAGAATATGATAAAATTATAAATACACTTTGTGACAAAGCAACTTCAGCACCGGGCAAGGAAATGTGCCAAGCACTCACACCGATGCTTAACTTAGACGCAATCAATTTGGCACAGCTGCAAACATGCGATGCACTTTCCCGACTTTTTAAAAAAGGAAATACTTCCTTTGGCGGCAACCGTGATTTTACAGTTGCCTGCAAACACCTGGAAATAGGCGGGGCATTACATGCCGCAGAGCTTTTACAGCTTGCGTCCTTCTTGGAAAATGTTGCCCGTATTAAAAATTACGGCCGTAATGAAGATAAAGAATTTACCGACAGTTTATCCTCATTTTTTGAAGAGCTTGAGCCAATCACCAATATAAGCACCGAGCTGAGACGCTGTATTTTGTCTGAAGATGAAATTGCCGACGATGCCAGTCCGTCACTGCGTAACCTGCGGAGGCAGATGAGCATTACGGGAGACCGCATTCATAATCAGCTCACTTCGATGGTAAATGGCTCCTGCCGCACATATTTGCAGGATCCGGTTATTACAATGCGTGATAACCGTTATTGTGTTCCGGTTAAAGCAGAATACAAAAATCAAGTTCCGGGGATGGTGCACGATCAGTCCCAAAGCGGTTCTACCTTATTTATCGAGCCTGCTGCCGTTGTATCACTCAACAACAAGCTAAGAGAACTGGAACTACAGGAAAAAGACGAAATCGACAAAATATTAAGAGAGCTGTCTCTGCTTTGCGCCGAGTATACTCCTTATATTATGCATAACACAACTCTAATGACCTTTTTGGACTTTACCTTCGCCAAGGCTTCCCTAGCAATGGATCAAAATGCGACGATGCCTATTTTTAATGAAACCGGCTATATTAACATCCGCAAAGGACGTCACCCCTTGCTTGCCAAGGATAAGGTCGTACCGATTGATATTTACTTTGGCAAAGACTTTAAACAGCTGATCGTAACGGGTCCGAATACAGGCGGTAAAACAGTTTCCTTGAAGACCGTGGGGCTCTTTTCGCTCATGGGTCAGGCAGGACTTCACATACCGGCACTCGACCGCAGTGAATTGTGTATATTCACGAATATTTTTGCGGATATTGGCGATGAACAGAGTATTGAACAGAGCTTATCCACATTTTCTTCACATATGACTAACATTGTCCACATTTTGACAGCGGCTGACAGTCGTTCGCTCTGTCTATTTGACGAACTTTGCGCCGGAACTGATCCGACGGAAGGTGCTGCGCTTGCTATTTCTATTTTAAAGCATCTGCATGACCGAGGAGCCTCCACTGTGGCGACGACTCACTACAGTGAGTTAAAAGTATATGCACTTTCGACAAAGGGCGTGGAAAATGCCTGCTGTGAATTTAATGTAGAGACACTGAGCCCGACGTACCGCCTTCTTATCGGTATTCCGGGTAAAAGCAATGCCTTTGCCATCTCCGGCAAATTAGGCCTGCCCAACTCAATCATTGAAGCGGCAAGAGAACAGCTCTCCAGTGAAGAGGAAAGCTTTGAGGATGTTATTTCCAACTTAGAAAGAAGCCGTGTTACAATTGAAAAGGAACAGCTTGAAATTGAAAGATATAAAAGAGAGATTGAAACGCTCAAAAAGCAATTGGAAACAAAGCAGGGCAAAATTGATGCCTCCAGGGACCGCATCTTGCGGGAAGCAAACGAGGAAGCGAGAGACATTTTACAAAAGGCAAAGGATGTTGCCGACGAAACCATTCGCTCCTTCCAGAAATACGGTTCCGCTGCACCGATGAAGGATATGGAAAAGAAAAGGGAGCAGGTTCGTCAGAAAATTTCCGAGAAAAATTCAAAGCTTTCCTTTACAAAAACACTTCCCGAAAAAAGCCAGCTTAAGCCTGCGCAAGTAAAACTAGGTGATACAGTAAAGGTTCTCTCTATGGGAGTGAAGGGCTCCGTTTCGTCAAAGCCCGATGCCAGGGGAAATTTATTCGTGCAATGTGGTATTATTCGTTCCAAGGTTCATATCAGCGATCTTCTCCTAATGCCGGAGGATGATATCAAAGCTGCCAACCTAAGCTTCTCCCGTACCAAAACCGGCAAAGTAAATGTTACAAAAGCTGCTAATATTGCTACAGAAATTAATTTACTCGGCAAAACCGTTGATGAAGCAATTGCTGTTTTAGATAAGTACTTAGATGACGCTTATCTTACTCATCTGCACACGGTCAGAATTGTACACGGCAAAGGCACAGGTGCTTTAAGAAGCGCAGTTCACAGCCACTTAAAAAAGCTATCCTACATTAAAACCTTTCGCTTAGGCGAATTTGGCGAGGGTGATGCAGGGGTAACAATTGCAGAATTTAAATAAGGAGGTATCTTACTTATGGTAAGCAAACAAAAAATTCTCATTGTAGATGATGATAATAACATCGCGGAACTCATTTCCCTCTACCTTACAAAAGAATGCTTTGAGCCACTCATTGTAAATGATGGTGAATCTGCCCTAGAGGCAATAAAGACCTTTCAGCCCAACTTAATTCTTCTTGATTTAATGCTTCCGGGCATGGATGGTTATGAAGTGTGCCGATCCGTCCGCGCCAGCTTAACGACTCCTATTATTATGCTGTCTGCCAAGGGCGAAATCTTTGACAAGGTTTTGGGACTAGAGCTTGGTGCCGACGATTATATGGAAAAGCCGTTTGACAGCAAGGAATTGGTGGCCAGAGTAAAAGCGGTTTTACGCCGTTACAAGCAAATTCCTGCTGCCGAAGCACAGGATTCTGCCAAAAAGATTGAATATCCAGATTTAATTATCAATTTAACAAATTACTCTGTCATGTATGATGGTAACGTTGTTGATATGCCGCCAAAGGAGCTAGAGCTATTATACTTTCTGGCAACATCCCCAAATCAAGTTTTTACAAGAGAACAGCTTCTCGATCAAATCTGGGGATATGAATATATTGGCGATACCCGTACTGTTGACGTGCATATTAAACGGCTTCGTGAAAAAATTAGGGGGCACGAAGACTGGGGACTCTCTACTGTCTGGGGTATTGGTTACAAATTTGAAGTAAAGAATCGGTGATTGTGAATGAAAAAGACTTTATACCTGAAATTTTTACTTGCCTATATTATCTTTAGCTGCTTTGGCTTTATTGTCGTTGCAACTTTTTCTGCAAGTCTGAATCTTGAGCATTTAAAGCGTGAATCGGCAAACAACCTGTATAAAGAGGCATCACTTATCTCTAAGACGTATGCCTCCGAGCTTTATCAAAGCCGGATAACGATTGAATCTGCATATAACCAAATTAATGCCCTTGCAACATACCTCTCTGCTTCTATTTGGATTGTAAATCCTTCCGGTATGGTTGTACTAAATTCAGATGAAGTAACGAACGTAGATAACCCTAAAGTCATTAATAATTTTGATCCTGCCGTTACGTCTGATTCCTTTTATGTCGTAGGCGACTTCTTTCATGAATTTGAAGAGGATACTCTCAGTGTATTTACGCCAATATCCTCAAACTATAAGATCAAAGGCTACGTGATTATTCACAAGCCAATGAGTGATATTAGCAAATCCGCTGACAGCCTGCTTGGAATTACGTACATTACCCTTGTATTGTTGATTTTTCTTTCCCTCATTATCCTGCTCTTCTTTACGGAAATATTTTATATCCCGCTTAAAAAGATTATTGCCGCCACGGAGCAGTATGCGAGCGGTAACTATCACTACGAGCTGAATGTTGAAAGTGCTGATGAAATGGGTTACCTTGCCGCAACACTAAATT
>CAYPIB010000095.1:0-10282 GCA_964410675.1 uncultured Roseburia sp. | reverse complement strand
TTCCCAGTCCCCGGAAACATATCCACACAGCACCCTTTCACCATTTCATACCCTCGATCCAAAAACACGTCCAAATCCCTTGCGAGACTTGTCGGCTTACACGAAATATAGAGAATCTGTTCAACGCCATAAGCAAGAATCTTTTCAAGCGCCTTTGGATGAATCCCATCTCTAGGTGGGTCAAGCACAATAAAGTCTGGCTTTTCTTTAATATCATCTATGACCTTAAGCACATCACCCGCAAGAAATTCACAGTTATGTAAACCATTTGATTCGGCATTTATCTTGGCTGCTTCTACTGCTTCCTCTACGATTTCCACTCCGATTACCTTCTTGGCTACCGGTGCCAAAATTTGAGCAATTGTCCCCGTACCGCTGTATAAATCAAATACCGTCTTTCCGCTTCCTAAATTCCCAATATAGCTTCTTGCCGTTTCATACAAAACCTCTGCTCCCAAGCTGTTTGTCTGGAAAAACGAAAAAGGTAAAATTTTAAACTTTAGCCTTAATAATTCTTCATAAAAATAATCTTGTCCATATAATAAAACGGTTTCATCACTTTTTACTACATCGGCTACCGAATCATTTTTGATGTGCAAAATACCGGCAATGTTTCCAGCTAGTTTTAAGCCTAAGAGCATATCCGTAAATGGTTTAAGATCGTGCTCTTCCTGCGTTGAAGTTACAAGCGCAATTAAAATTTGTCCGGTTTTAACCGCCTTTCTGACAAGCAGATGCCGTAAATATCCTTCATGACGCATTCGATGATAAAAGCTAACGCCACGCTCTTCAAAATAAGCAAGTACACTTTTTAAAATAAGACGGTAATCCTCATCAACAATCTGACAATCGCTTACAGTCACAATATCGTAAAAGCTGCCTCTTTTGTGCATTCCCAAAGAAAGCGGTCCGTCCTTTTGCTCATCACCAAAAGAAAATTCCATCTTATTGCGATATGCAAACTGTCTTGGGCTTGGCTTAATTTCCTCAAAAATAAAATCAGGCTCCTCGCCTCGATTTTTATAAACGGCATCCAAAAGCTCTTTTACCTGCTGGCTTTTTAATTTAAGCTGTTCCTCATACGGAAAACTCTGCATCAGGCAGCCGCCGCAAATGCCAAAATGCGGACATGGACTTTGTATTTCACAAGCTGCCTTGTTAACGACTCCAACAAGACGACCCTGTGCCTTATCTTTTCTCTTTTTTTGAATTACAAAAGAAATCTCCTGACCGGGAAGCGCATTTTTTACCGTTACCTTCGTATCCTCTACTGTTACAATTCCCTTATTTGGGAAGTCCATTTTTTCTACTATTCCGGAATAACTTTCACCTTTTTTCATTTCATAAATCTCCTGAATTTTGCAATTATTAAAAGTGCTTCTCACTTAATGACTAATTTACTTTACTAATATAATAAAACAGACGGAACTGATAATGCAATCCCGTCTATAGCTTTTTTAATGAAATTTTAACTCTTATCAATGATATTAACTATTATGCCTTATCTGCTGTTGCTTTGTCAGCTTCTGCCTCATTGTCTTCCTCTTCAAAGAAATCATCATCAAAATCGTCGTCAAAGTCATCTTCGAAATCTTCTAAATAATCGGGTGTAAAATACAGATAAACTGCATAAGCGATAGCTGCTACTGCTGCCACTGCACCAATAATTGCAAAAACCCATAAAACTGCTTTAGAGCTTTTTTCATCCGCAGCTTTCTTTTCCCTTTTTAATAAATCATTGGCTTTAATCAATGCAACAAAATCTTCTATCTTATTCATAACGATACCTACCTGCCTTCCTAATTAAAAACCGATTTGTTTCTAATATCATACCACTTTTTATAAGTTTTTACTACACATTTTAATAATTATTCTTATTAAATCTTCTGTAATTTCGCAAAACCTGCCAGCATTACCTTTGTACCATACGTATCAAAGTCCACCGTAACCTGATAATCTCTTGCTCCGTCTTGTATTTTCTGTACAGTGCCTTGGCCAAATTTAATATGGTCCACTCTGTCTCCTTCCACATAAGTAAGTCCTTGTGACATTGTTGACGGCATTCCTTTACTAATACCATTCACCTCTGACAACGCATCTGCTCCCTTGGCAATAAAAGGTTTTACTTTTGCACTTGTTGACGGCTTTGTTGCAACTGCCTTCGCTCTTGGCCTTGCAACGGATTGATATGGATTTGCTGCTGGCTGCTCAGTCTGAGTATATGAACTTTTATTCCCGATTGATGTATAACTGTTTAGCCCGCTATATGGTTTTTGCTTAAAAGCGATACGCTCATTAGAGGCATCCTCATATTTATCTAAGTCTTTTGATTTATATACCGGAGGCTTATTGTCCAAAAGATCGGTAGGAATTTCTCTCACAAAACGGCTGACCGGATTATATTGCGTTTCACCACGCAGCATCCGCTGCTTTGCACAGGATAAGGTTAAGTCCTCTTTTGCTCTCGTAATGCCAACATAAGCAAGACGGCGCTCCTCCTCAACCTCTGCCGGATCCTCAGAAGAAATTGTCATATAGCTTGGGAAAACCCCGTCCTCCATACCAGCTAAATATACATAAGGGAATTCCAATCCCTTCGAACTGTGCAGTGTCATTAAAAGCACCTTATTATCATCTGCATTTACTCCGTCAATATCTGCTACCAGAGCCACTTCTTCTAAAAAAGCGGAAAGCGAAACACCTTCTTCATCCTCTTTGTGTTCCTGGTCATAAGAAACAACCTTACTTATGAATTCATCAATATTTTCAATACGTGCCTGTGCCTCTTCATCGTTATCTGCCTCTAACTGTGCAACATAACCGGTTGTTTCTATGACATCCTTAATCAACTCTTCCAACCCATAATATTCAAGCTTACTGCGAAATGCCTGAATCATCGTCACAAACGGTCTTAATTTTGCGGCACTTTTTCCGATTGTCATAATTTGCTCTGCTTCCCGCAGGGCATCATAAAAGCTTATGTTTCTGGTATTCGCATATTCCTGTACACGGGCAATGGTCGTTGCACCGATTCCTCGTTTTGGTACATTAATGATACGCTTTACGGCCACATCATCTCTACCGTTATCAATTGTTTTTAAATAAGCCAGCAAATCTTTAATTTCCCTGCGGCTATAGAAATTAACACCGCCCACTACATCATATGGTATGCCGGCTCTGACAAATTGCTCTTCCATAATACGTGCCTGCGCATTTGTCCTAAATAAGACTGCACAATCTTTATAATCACAGATAAGCTCTCTTTTTTTACGCCGAATATCACCGGCTACATATTCTGCCTCTTCATAAGCATAATCGAACTGCTTAAAATGAATTCGGTTTCCATCCTCTTTATCAGTCCAAAGGGCTTTCGGTTTTCTGCCGATATTATTTTTGATTACAGAGTTAGCAGCCGCTAACACATTTCCTGAAGAACGATAATTTTGCTCCAGTTTTACAACAAATGCTTCCGGATACACCTTTTCAAAATCCAGAATATTTCGTATATTGGCTCCCCTGAATTTATAAATAGACTGATCATCATCACCAACAACACACAAATTTTTGTGACCGTCGGCTAACAATCTGATCAGTTCAAACTGTGCTGTATTCGTATCCTGATATTCATCAACCATAATATACTGAAAACGCTGTTGATGCTGCTCTAAAATATCCGGACAGTTTTTTAGAAGCTCAACTGTTTTAACAATTAAATCATCAAAATCCATTGCATTATTTTTACGCAGTACTGCTTGATACTGTGTATAAACTTTGGCAATTTTCTGTTTTGTAAAATCACCCATTGCATTCATTTCATACTCAATCGGTGAGATTAATTCATCCTTTGCCGAAGAAATGGCGCCTAAAATAGTCCGCTCCTTTAACATCTTAGTATCAATTTGTAATGCCTTGCATATTTCCTTCATGACCGTTTTCTGGTCATCGGTATCATAAATAGTAAAGTTATTATCAAAACCAATGCGGTCCGCATAACGACGTAATATTCTCACACAAGTTGAATGAAACGTCGCTACCCAAATACTTTCAGAGCCAAAACCAACTTGGCTGTTTACCCTTTCCCGCATTTCTCCTGCTGCTTTATTCGTAAATGTAATTGCCATAATATTCCATGGATTTACTTTGCATTCCTCAATCAAATAAGCAATGCGGTGTGTTAACACTCTTGTTTTACCAGAACCCGCGCCGGCAAGGATTAAAACAGGCCCTTTCGTCTGAAGCACCGCTTCCTTCTGCTCCTTATTTAACTTGTCATAAATGCTCATCTCGTACCTCCTATAATACACCGGCTACAATACCTGCTATAATCACGCCTGCACAACAAAGCCTATAACCAATATTTTTTTCTTTAAATATAAATTTTCCGCCTAATATTGTAACAAGACAGCCCGATTGCTTTATGAGTGTCATAACCGTCACACGACTATCCTCCATTGAGTTCGCAATAAAAAGAGCACGGTCTGCCACAACAAATAAAATCGCTAACAACCAGATCCAGTGATTTTTTAGGGCACCCCTAAAGTCAAGCTTCTCTTTTGATAATACAATATAAGCAAGATAAAATAAAACCAAAAACAACATATAAAAAAACTGCAGCTGTGAGCTATTCATCTGTTGCATTAAAAGCTTGTCCATCAGTCCTGAAACTGCATTGAGCATACACGAAAGTATGGCACAGGCAACAATGACAGTTGAAACGTGCTCTTCCTTCTGCCTGCTGCCCCTCTTGAATCTTAACATAATAAGACCGGCCGCTACCAACGTAAGTCCTATCATTTGTGTTGGCTTTAATACCTCGCCAAGCACAATGGTTCCAAGTAAAGTTGCAAACAGCACCCTTGACAAATCCAAAACTCCATAAAGGCTGACCGGCATTTTTTTAATTGCTTTAAAGCTTAAAATCCATGCACAGAAGATAATAAATGATTTAAGTGCCACATACAAATATTGGATTTTTGTCAAACCCATTGCATTTTTTACATCTGGAACTACTAACAAAAAAGAAAACAGTGTATAGAAAAACAAAACCTCCATGACACTGCTTTTTTCCAGTGATTTCTTCTTGATGATCTCTCGCGTACCTTTTAATAGTCCATAGGCTAAAACCAGTAACATCCACATATTTTATCCTCTCATACACTATACCTTACTCATAAAAAAAACTCAATATAATTCCCCAAAAAATTACCCGGCTTTCCAATGACTTTGTCGTCACTAAAACAGCCGGGTCCTTATCTATTTTGAGATTCTATCAAATTACTAGTATCCTTTTATTCCTGTATAATAAGCAAACTGAATAAAGCCTCATAGCTTCCATCATCAATTGTATAATAACCTTCCGCATTTTTAGCTACTGTAACAGCAATTTTTTGCGCCGGATTATATGCAGCATCATCTACCCTAGCTTTCAAAATATCATAAACAATTTTGAAAGTCTCTTCTACTATTTCATCTTCACTAGGCAATTCTCCTGAATCCTCATAACTTGCTGTAAGCTCATTCTGATAATCAGTTAATGCTGCTTCAGTCTCTTCTTTATAACCTTCGAATACATTTAATGGCTCAACGCTTACTTCTACTGTATAAACGCCATCACTATCTGTTGCTTCACTAACAGTATATTTTGTTTTTGCAAGCATCTCCTTGTATAATTGTCTGTAATTTTCCTTTAAATCATCAGAAATTTCAACAGATTCAAATTCTGTCATAAATGCATCCAATACCTCATCAAATTCAGCCTGTGCATCTTGTTCTGTCGATTTTGTTAATTTTATGTACTCTTCAAATTCTCCTCTTGTAGAAGCGTCTAAAACGGCTTGTACATAACCTGTTGCATCAAACTTAAACAAACTGCATGCGGTTAATGACATCATTGCAACTACTAACATTACACTAACAATAACTTTCGAACTGTATTTTTTCATTCTCACTTTTCTCCCTCGCTCTTTTCTCAAAATAGCTTCTTAATTCTATCACACTGACTAAATCTAAGCAACTAATAAGTGAAATTCAGCATAATCACTATTTTTATTTAATTTCATATACTATTTTGTAACATTATTTTTAAGGAGAAGATTATGAGAAAGTATGCAAAAAAATGTCTTGTGCTTTTAACAGCACTTGCTGTACTTATGTGCAGCGGCTGTGCAAAAGACAACTCTGCTGCAAAAGAAAAGGTCATTCTGAATGAAGTTGCTCACTCAATCTTTTATGCTCCGCTCTACGTTGCCATTGAAGAGGGCTATTTTGATGCGGAAGGTATTGAGCTTGACCTTGTCACCGGATATGGTGCCGATAAAACTATGACTGCTGTACTTAGCGGCGAAGCGAACATTGGTTTCATGGGCCCGGAATCAACAATTTACACCTACTTAGGGGATGCCGGAGATTATGTCATCAATTTCGCCCAGCTGACTCAGCGTGCCGGTAATTTTTTAGTTGCCAGAGAACAAATGCCTGATTTTGAATGGACGGATTTAAAGGGAAAAAATGTACTTGGCGGACGAAAGGGCGGAATGCCTCAAATGGTTTTTGAATACATTTTGAAAAAGAATAATTTGGACCCAGCAGTTGACTTAAATATCGACCAAAGCATTGACTTTGGTTCAACCGCAGCTGCCTTTGCAAATAATCAAGGTGATTTTACGGTCGAATTTGAACCATTTGCAACGACGCTGGAATCGGAAGGCGCAGGTTATGTTGTTGCTTCACTCGGTGAAGATTCCGGTTATGTACCATACACTGCTTTCAGTGCAAAGCAAAGTTACTTAGACGAGAATCCTGAGCTTGTCCAATCCTTTGTCAATGCCCTCAAAAAGGGAGTGGATTATGTCAATAGTCACCCGGCTGCTGATGTTGCATCGGCAATTAAAAAACAGTTTCCAGAAACCGAATTAGATGCTCTGACGAAAATTATTGAGCGTTATCAATCACAGGAAAGCTGGAAAAACGATCTTATTTTAGAGGAAGATAGTTTCATGCTTTTACAAAATATTTTAGAAGAAGCCGGTGAATTATCCGAACGGGTACCATATGAAAAGTTAGTCACAACTGACTTTGTAAAATAGATAAGCAGGCGGCCATGCCGGAATCAATCCGGCAGACCGCCCGTTTTCTATTCTTTCACAAAATATAAATTAATGTCTACATTTCCGGCAATTCCCGGTACACGTCCTTTTTCCGTATATTGCCACATATCATAGGCATATGGATAAATTGGCTTTTCTTGATAATCAGCATACCAGATTGGGTAATTTTGCAATTGCTCCAAATGGTAAACCGTAGTAAGCCTTTTGGCATTTGCATAAATCATGGGTTGATAGCCTTCCTGTGCTGTCTGCTCACAAAAAGCGGCTGCATGGGCTGTTACCTGTGACGGCAGTAAATCATTTGTCCTTGCATCTGCATACGTTATTAATTCCGAATCAAATACAACCGGCATTTCAAGTGTCCTGCCAGCTAATACGTTTGCCACAAACTGAGCCTCTTCCCTTGCTTCTTCCACATTCATTGCACCGGAGAAGAAATAAACCCCGACATCCAAACCTGCTTCTTTCGCCTTCGTAAAGTTTTCCTCAAACCTTTCATCTACAACTAACGCTCCTGTCTCATAACCTCTGATTCCAAGCCTTATAATTACAAAGGACACACCGCTATCTTTGACTGCATGAAAGTCAATGGCCCCCTGAAATTTTGAAACATCAATGCCTAATTTGGACTTAACTCCATTTGAATCAGCATAAGATTTAAAACCATTTTCTTCTTTTATATGATCGAAATCATAAGAATTCCTTTTTATATCCGGATTTGACTTTACCCGCAAGTAGCCTTCTGCAATGTCATAAACGATTTCCATTGTGTCCTTTTGCTCGAGTAAAACTTGTGCATCCATCAGTGAAATTTTATCTGTATTGTCAATAAAATCAAATATTGAATCTGCTTCTGCTTCTAATTCTTCCGCTTCTGTCTCATCCGTTTCTCCAACTGCCGCAGCTGCTTTGTTTTCATTTTCTGCTAAAGTCATTTGTGCGGAAGGTCCACTTAAAAATCCCCCTCTGACACTAAACATTGCTGCTAATAAAACCACGCAGATACTTCCATATATAAATAAGAATTTTTTAATCTTTTCTTTCTTATTTCTTACCCAAAATGATGCGGCAAGTATAAATGAAACAGCAAGTAATAAAGCACTCACCGTCCACATATGCAAAACAAAGGTGTCGGAAATAAACCATTGGTAAATGCTTTCCCCAAATACATTTGAGGAATCATCTGCTGTTTCTTCGGTTAACTCTTCTGTCTCCAATGGGGGTGGATGTTCAATAACCGGCTCACCAAAAGCAAGCACATTTGTCTCACTTCCTACCGTATGTCCGTTATATATTTTGGCAGTCAACCGGCTTCCCTGAACTATATCAGACACTGAAATAATCATCGCTTGTTTATTTCCTGTCCATGGAAACATTTCGCTATATGTCTGCCCGCCGTCAAGGCTATAGGAATAATATGTAATCTCACTTTCTTCTTCGGCTGCCGTTAACAGAAAGTTCAATGTCTGACCCTTATCATTTTCTGCTTCTGACTCTGTCTGATCCTCTTGATTCAGCAAATAGATTTTAGCATTTTCCGGCCCGGTTTTGTCACTTCCGACTGGTATCTCAGGCGCAAAATAACCATTTTTAACATATGTACTATAGTCCTTACCAAGACTTGCAGAAGTGAGACCATAATATTTTGCCACTGCATCCGCATCGATTTGGCCAAAACGCTCAAGTCCTTCCTCTGATTGTATATAAGGACTGTCTGTTTTATAGTCTGCATAACAATGCTCTACTAAGATTGCCGGTATTCCAAGTGCTTCCGATTCCCGAATGATGCCATAGTAGTCGGTTCCCTCATCATTTAGTCTCGTCTTAACACCCCTTGTATGAAGACCAATAGTCTTAAACTCTTCTAAAAACAAGTCACCCAGAGACCGCATCTTAGCTGATGGCGTGCCCTTAGATGGAATCCACGCTTCTGAGCCAAAATTAACATGATTTTCAGACATATTAAAATGGAGACTGATTAAAATATCCGCCTCCACTTCTTTGGCATACTCTGCACGCTCCTTTAATAACATAGTAGCGCAGTCTTCATTCGTAATATAAACTTCTACATTGTCATATTGCTCTAAAACCGCTTTCATAGATTGGGCTACTGTCTGATTCATGTACTTTTCTACATGCCCCTCGTGCTTTAGTCCTTCGTTTTCTCCGCCATGCCCTGGATCTAATACAATTGTTACCTTATCTGGCATAGATAACTCCTTTTCTATGATTCTTCCGGCTTCTTTTCTTTTTCCTTCGGTGGCTTCGCCGCTGTTTCCTTTTCCTTGTCTTCCATCGAGACTTTAAAATTATCAATCATTTTTTCAATCATTAGTTTTTTAACATAGACATCAAAGCTAAGCATGCAGATAAAGGCAAACTGTTTTAAAAACTCCTGATCCTGCTCCGGTGCTTGATCAAACACTCCCTGAGCTTTTTTAAAACTATCTGCAACATCAGCTTTCATAATCTTAACCTGTTCTTTTTCAAGACTGAATACTTCCTCATAAATCTGCTTCAGCCCAAACTCCTTATCTTTACCAAAAAAATTCTCGCTTAACGGACCTAAAAGCGTCTGAATATCTCCTATTGATAATATACCTTTAAAATAATATATAAAAATCAGAAGCAACATATGCTCCTTTGTATATTTCTTTTTAACAGGCGGAGGCAGAAGATTATTTTTAGCATAATTATTTATCATAGTTTTTGTTAAAATTTTATCTTCCTTAGGCTTTCTTGTCGCAGCTTTCATCCGTTTATCCATAAACGTCGTTACCTGGTCCATATATAAATCAATATTCGGTATATCTTCAGATTTTATATAATCAATCCGCTCTAAGCTTTCTAAAATACTATTCAATAAATCATCCGTAGAAATCGTCATTCTCACACCTCATAAGCTGTTGCTTTCACTATCCATCCAATCCCCAAATGGACTTATATCCATGCACTACATTATACGGTATTTAAAACTATTTGTAAATGCCCTCAACTTTTAACTTCGTAAGTGCAATTTTTGTCCAATCTCTCTTGCATTTTTATTTTACACTCGTTATAATTATAACGTTCCTCGCTTTTTAACCATCAGCGGGGCAACAATATGGAGTGGTATCGAAGTGGTCATAACGGGGCGCACTCGAAATGCGTTTGTCCTTCGGGGCACGTGGGTTCGA